>JAZRFO010000157.1:0-12075 GCA_045643685.1 Acutalibacteraceae bacterium | reverse complement strand
GACATGGCTACGATCCGACTTCGTGAAAACAATACGCTCAGTACCTCTTAAATTAAAAACAGATATCCCCTTTATTGAGGTAAGGGGTGAGGTTTATATGTCACACGCGTCCTTTGATGAGCTTGTGGCAATTCAGGAATTGAATGAGGAAAAGACCTTTAAAAATCCCCGTAATGCGGCTTCGGGCTCGTTAAGACAAAAGAATCCTAAAATCACCGCCTCCAGAAAGCTTGATATTTTTATTTTCAATATTCAGCAAAAAGAGGGGGGCAAGGAGCTTCGTAATCATTACGAATCCCTCCAATATCTCAAAGAATTGGGTTTTAATGTCATTGACGGCTTTGCTCTTTGCGACACTATGGACCAGTGTATTGAGAAGATAAAAAACATAGGCGACAACAGGGGTAAACTCAGTTTTGATATTGACGGTGCCGTTATTAAAACTAACGATTTTTCAATGCGTGAGGAATTGGGGAGTACCGCTAAATTTCCCAAATGGGCGGTTGCCTTTAAATATCCGCCTGAGGAAAAAAACACTAAACTTTTAGATATTGATATTCAGGTGGGAAGAACAGGTGTTCTCACACCTACTGCGGTTTTTGAACCCGTACTTCTAGCAGGAACTACCGTTTCAAGGGCAACTTTACACAATGCAGATTTTATTGCAGAAAAGAATATTGCGATAGGTGACACCATAATTGTTCGTAAAGCAGGGGATATTATACCCGAGGTTCTTTCCGTTGCAGAACATAATGGTGAAAACCCCGGATATTCATATCCCGAAAAATGCCCCGCTTGTGACAGTTTTGTTGTCCGTGAGGACGGTGAAGCGGCAATACGTTGCGTAAATCCTCATTGTCCCGCACAGCTTCTTCGTAAGTTGATTCATTTCTGTTCACGTGATGCTATGGATATTGAGGGTCTGGGCTCCGCGGTGCTTGAACAACTTGTGAATGAAAATCTCATAAGTTGTGCATCGGATATTTATAAGCTTAATCCCATGGATTTGGTATCCCTTGAAAGAATGGGTGAAAAAAGTACCTTCAATCTTCTTGATGCCATTGAAAAATCCAAGGGCAATGACCTTTATAAACTGATTTTTGCTTTGGGTATTCACCATATAGGTCTTAAAGCGGCTAAACTTCTTGCAAATCACTTTGATACTATGGATGCCCTTCTTGAGGCCACAAAAGAGGATATTACCGCCATTGAGGGTATAGGCGAGGTTATGGCAGATACTCTTGTTAAAACCCTTTCACTTCCCGAAAGCCGTGAACTTATTGAGGAACTCAAAAACCTTGGTCTTAATATGAAAAATCTTACGGAAAAAGCGGATAACCGTTTTGAGGGTATGACATTTGTTCTTACGGGTACTCTTACGAAATACGGCAGACGTGAGGCTCAGGAGATTATAGAAAAGTTTGGTGGTAAGGCATCAGGCTCCGTTTCCAAAAAAACAAGCATTGTTTTAGCAGGTGAGGATGCAGGTAGCAAACTCCGTAAAGCCACAGAATTGGGAATAAAAGTCATAAACGAAGAAGAATTTGAACAATTGATAAAATAAATGTTTGAAATTTTATGCATTACTCCAATAGAAATTGACGGTTGTTTAATATAAAATATAAATATATTCAAAGTCAAAGGGGAGTTAATATGCCTACCACAAACATTATGAAAATTAAAACAAAGCGAAATAATCTTTACCTTCGTGTTGCTAAAGGACATTTTGCTACAAGTTATACACACACTAACTACTACATTGACGTTGCTGCCCAGAAATCCCGTTATTCCGAGGCTAAAGCGGTAGCGCAGGAACTTTGCTCCGCATATAATTACAACACAACAATCGTTGATACAATCATCTGCCTTGACGGTATGGAGGTTGTAGGTACCTGTCTTGCGGCAGAACTTACCAAAAACTCTTTCGCAAATATCAATGCTCACCAGACCATTTACGTTGTAACCCCCGAAACCAACGGTTCACAGATGTTCTTCAGAGATAATATCGCACCTATGATTAAGGGCAAACACGTGCTTGTTTTAGCGGTTTCCGTAGCATCGGGTGCTACTGCTCAGGCGGCAGTTGATACAGTTCGTTACTATGGCGGTGAGGTTGTAGGTATTGCTTCAATTTTCGCAACTGCAAATGAATGCGCAGGTTACGAGGTTAACTCTGTATTCAATCCCAACGACCTTGACGGATACTTCAGCGTACCATCCCACGAGTGTCCTCTTTGTAAGGATAAAAAGAAACTCGACGCTCTCATTAACAGCCACGGTTTCTCAAAACTTTAATGAATTTTTATGGAAATCACTATGCTTCGGCATAGTGATTTTTTTATCGTGTAAATTCATTGATTTTTTTTACAAATAATATTGATGAATTGATTTTTTTATGATAACATCGTAATTGTGATAGATTGGATTAAAACATAAAATATTGACGGATGAAGTGTCAAAAAAAGGAGAATGTTTATGGAAATGTTCAAAATGGTAATCGGGTTATGTGCCGGTCTTGTGTTCTTTCTTTTTGGTATGAGCACAATGTCCTCGGGACTTGAAAAAGCGGCAGGCTCAAAACTCGAAATAATTTTAAAGAAAATGACGGATAAACCCCTCATTGGCGTTTTGATGGGTCTTGTTATAACGGCGGTTATTCAGTCATCATCTGCAACTACAGTTATACTTGTGGGTCTTGTAAACTCAGGGTTGATGAGTTTCAAGAGCACAATTGCGGTTTTGTTCGGTGCCAATATCGGTACAACCGTTACTTCATGGTTACTTTCACTGGCGGGATTGGAAAGCTCGTCATTCATTGTTCAAATTTTTAAACCTCAGATTTTCTCACCTTTATTTGCCATTATAGGTACCGCCTTTATGATGATGGCAAAAAGTGATAAGAAAAAGAATCTTGGTGCTATTTTTGTAGGCTTTACCGTGCTTATTTACGGTATGGATATAATGTCCGGTGCAGTTGAAAGTCTTGCGGATAAACCCTGGTTTGGTGACTTGCTTCTTAAATTCAACAACCCCATTTTAGGTGTTCTTGTTGGTGCGGTGCTTACTGCTGTAATTCAGTCGTCATCGGCCTCCGTGGGTATTTTACAGGCACTTTCACTTACCGGTGCCATCACTTACAATATGGCAGTTCCCATTATTGTAGGTCAGAATATTGGTACTTGCGTAACAGGTATTATTTCAAGTATCGGTGCAGGTGCAAAGGCAAAACGTGTTGCTCTTTCACAGCTTCTTATCAATGTATTCGGCTGCATTATTTTGTTGCCTGTTTATCTTATTATAACCACTCTTGTGGATTTAGGTACGGACGTCTTGAACGTTAATCCCGTGTCCATTGCGGTTATTCACACAGTATTCAATCTTGTTACCGTGTTGGTGCTTATGCCATTCATTAAAGTTATTGCAAAACTCTGCGAAAAACTTGTTCGCGAAAAGAATGGCGAGGAGAGTTCAGAATCCATAGGCAAAGCAGTCTATCTTGATGAAAGACTTTTAAATTCACCTTCAATTGCAGTTATGGAGTGCGACAGCTACACAGTTAAAATGGCACTTCTTGCCAAAGAAACAGTTTTAGAGTCTTTGAAACTTATCAAAAACTATAGTAAAGACTCCGCAAAAATTGTTTACGACAACGAGTCAGTCCTTGACCTTTACGAAGATAATCTGGGCACATATCTTGTTAAAATGTCCGAGCAATCTCTTTCAAACAACGACGCAAGAACAGTTGCAAGAATGCTTCACACAATCGGCGACTTTGAACGTCTTGGTGACCACGCAAAGGGTCTTCAGAAGGTTGCGGAGGAAATTTACGATAAAAATATTGCTTTCTCCGACGAGGCAAGAAAAGAAATTGAAGTGTTGGTTGATGCCATTACGGAAATTATCATTACTACCACCCTTGTATATGAAAAGAACGACTACGAATTAGCCACAAGGGTTGAGCCTCTTGAACAGGTTATTGACCGCATTACTGCGGAAATCAAATCCCACCATATTATACGTTTACAACGCGGTGACTGTACAATTGAGCTTGGTTTTGTGCTTTCTGATTTGCTTACTAACTGTAAGAGAATTTCAGACCACTGTTCAAACATAGCCGTTGCGGTTATTGAAGCAAGAAATGACTCTTTCGATACCCACCATTACCTTAACAGCGTTAAGTATGGTGATGACGAGTTCAAGGGTGTTTATGAAGAATATAAGAGAAAGTACGACTTACATGCTTAAAACTGATTTAACTGTTCTTTTTGAAGATGAAAATATAACCGTTTGCGTTAAACCTCGCGGGATTTTAAGTGAGGACGCACTAAATGGCGAAAAGGGGATTATCGGGCTCTTAAGTGACAGAGCAGGTAAACCCCTGCATCTTTTACACCGACTTGACAGAAACGTGGGCGGTGTAATGGTTTTTGCCAACAACAAAAAGAGTGCGGGTATCCTTGGGAAGGATATTGCCGAGGGCAGATTTTTTAAAGAATACCTTGCGGTTACAGACGGTGTACCCGAAACCGAAAGCGGAGTTTATAAGGACTTGTTGTTCAAGGATTCTAAAAAGAATCGTTCTTATGTGGTAAACCGTGCTCGTAAAGGTGTTAAAGAGGCTTCGCTTGAGTATAAAACCTTAAAAAGTAATGGTGAAAAAGCCCTTGTGCGAGTACTTCTTCACACGGGCAGAACCCACCAGATACGCGTTCAGTTCGCCTCACGTAAAATGCCCCTTACAGGTGATACAAAATATGGCAGTCGTGACAGGACAACGGGTGATATCGCTCTTCATTCCTGTTGCATAAGCTTTTATCATCCTGTTACTAAAGAAAAGTTGTGCTTTGAGTCACAACCTGATGTAAATGACTACCCCTGGAATTTATTTGGAGATGTATTAAATGCCTGAGTTATTGTTAAAATACAGCGGAGTTATAGTTAATACCATTACTGTTTTGGTAGGTAGCGGTATAGGACTTCTTCTCAAAAAACAGATGCCTGAAAAGTTAACAAATGGCGTTATGTGTGCTATCGGGCTTTGTACTCTTGCTATAGGTATAACGGGAGTTATAAAGGGCGAAAATCAGCTTGTTATGATAATCTCAATGGTCATTGGTACCATTGTGGGTACGCTCATAGATATTGACGGCAAACTTACTAAATTAGGCGATAAATTACAGAACGGACGTAAAAAGAAGGATAAAAAAGGTGACACTGCCACGTTCAGTCAGGGTTTTGTTACGGCTTCACTTCTTTTCTGCGTGGGCGCTATGACAATTGTTGGTTCGATGAACGCGGGTATATCAGGGGATAACCAGATGATTTATACAAAATCACTTTTGGATTTAATATCATCCTCAATGTTAGCCGCGTCTCTCGGTATCGGTGTTATGTGTTCATCGGTGTTCGTATTTGTTTTCCAAGGTCTACTTGTTACATTGGCTATATTCTTAGGCTCATTCTTAAGCGATTTTGCAGTGGCAGAGCTTGTGTGTGCAGGCTCCGTAATGATCGTGGCATTGGGACTTAATCTTTTAAAGGTAACAAAAATTAAGGTTGCAAACCTTCTTCCCGGTCTTATTTTTGTTCCGTTTATTTGTATGATTTTTGATTTGATATAGTGAGGGATTTAATATGATTATCCGTAAACTTACGTTAGACGATTACGAGCAGTTTTCTGAAGTTTCTGCAAGTGCGTATGTTTATAACGCAGAGGAAACAACATTTGAAGAACACGTTGATAACTTCGGTGCTTTTATAAATGATGGTAAAACCCTTATTTCCCAGATGGAATGTGGCTTTAAGCATAACTTTTATTGCGGTGAAAAAATCGGTTGTGCCGCCGTGGGCGGTGTTGCCTCTAAACCCGAGTACCGTCGTATGGGCGGTGTACGTGCTACTTTCAACACCGTGTTCCAACATGCATTGAACGAGGGTGCAATTGTAAGTATCTTGTACCCCTTTTCCATCGAGTATTACAGAAAATTTGGCTACGAAACAATTTTAAAATGTGTTCACGCCGAATGCTCTTTTAAAACATTTGAAAATATCGAAAGATTTAACGATGTTACTCTCGTAACCGAGGAACACAAGGATATTATTAAAAATATCTACACCGATATCGCAAAAAATAATAATATGATGTTCGCCCGTGATAATTGGGAGAATTTCTGTTTCACCCCGTACAAGAGTTGCCTTTATACATATTTCGTAAACCGCGATGATGCAAAGGGTTACGTAACCTTTACTCTTAATAGAAGTGCGCGTACAGTTAACGTTTCGGAGCTTTTGTTCAACAACAAAACCGCACTTCTTAATCTCCTTGGTTTCGTTAAAGTTTACGACGGCAATTACGATACTGTGCATTTTGATAAATTGCCCGTTGCATCACCTGTTTTTGAAGTTATTAAGGACGAAAACAGACTTGTAAAGCGTATTTACACCTACGAGGGTGCGGCAAGAATCCTTGACGTTGAAAAAATACTTGAGACAACTGCATATCCTAATGAAAAAGGTTGCTTTTCAATTAAAATAACCGACAACCAGATTGAGAAAAATAACGGTATTTTTACTGTGAATTACGAGGACGGAAAATGTACTGTTAAGAAGGGTATTTCAACGGGGTATGATATAGCAATGGATATTCCCGCCGCGTCAAGAATCATTCTGGGCAGAGAGGGGCTTACCCTTGACGAAATTTCATATATTGCCAATGTGGAAATTAAAACGAATTGCACGGATTTCTTAAAGGCTTTCTCCAAAAAGACAACCCTTTTCTACGATGTATTTTAAGAGCTACAACTTCTTGTGTTTTTGCACAAGAAGTTGTTTTTTAGTTTGTAAAAACTATATAATAAACAGAACTTTTACTACAGATGTAAAAAAATCTTGCTAAGTCATTTTTGGGATGTTAGTATATACTGGTATTAGAATGATGTTAGTATCCCAAATTAATTTCAGGAGAATGAATTATGGTAAAAGTTCTTAAATTCGGCGGCAGTTCACTTGCAGATGCAGAACAGTTCAAAAAAGTTGCCGCAATCATCAAAGCACAGCCCGAACGCAGATACGTAGTTGCTTCTGCACCCGGCAAAAGATTTTCAGACGATATTAAAGTTACGGATATGCTCTACGATTGCTACAAACTCGTTAAGCAGAATAAGCCCATCGATGATGCTTTCAAACTTATCGAGGACCGTTACAATGGTATTATCAAGGATTTAGGTATCCACCTCTGGCTTCAGCCTGAGTTCGACAGAATCAAAAATGCAATCGTTCATCACGCAGGTCGTGACTATATTGCAAGCCGTGGCGAGTACCTTAACTCAATCGTTCTTGCAAATTATATCGGTTATGATTTCATTGATGCAGAGGACGGCATCTTCTTCAAAGAAAACGGTACTCTTGATACAGAAAAAACAAACGATGAGCTTTCCGCTATTCTTGAAAAACACGAAAGAGCAGTTATCCCCGGTTTCTACGGTGTAATGCCCAACGGTACTATCAAGACCTTCTCACGTGGCGGTAGCGACATTACAGGCTCAATCGTTGCAAGAGCAATTAAAGCTGATATTTACGAAAACTGGACAGACGTTTCAGGTATGCTTATGGCAGACCCCAGATGCGTTGAGAATCCCGCAGTTATTCCCGTAATCACATACAGCGAACTTCGTGAGCTTTCATATATGGGTGCAACCGTTATGCACGAGGATGCTATATTCCCCGTTCGTGAAATGGGTATCCCCATTAACATCCGCAACACCAACGCTCCCGAAGATAGCGGTACAATGATTGTTTCTTCTGTTGAAAGCAATAAGGTTGATACTGTTATTACAGGTATCGCAGGTAAAAAAGGTTTCTCAGTTATTGCAATTGAAAAGGATATGATGAACTCCGAAATCGGTTTCGGAAGAAACGTTCTTGAAGTTCTTGAAAACTACAACCTTTGCTTTGAACATCTTCCCTCAGGTATCGACACAATGTCAGTTGTTGTTAACGACAACGATTTCCTTCCCCATAAGGATGCGATTATAAACGATATCAAGAGAAGAACAAAGGCAGACAACATTACAGTTAACGGCGGTATCGCACTTGTTGCAGTTGTTGGTAGAGGTATGGCAGGTTCAAAGGGTACTGCAAGTCGTATCTTCAAAGCAATTGCAGAAAATGATATCAACATTAAAATGATTGACCAGGGTTCAAGTGAGCTCAACATCATTGTTGGTATTTCAGAAGAGGATTACATCAAAACACTTGATGCAATCTATCGTGAATTTGTAAAGTAATTGAATAAATGATTAAGCAAAAAGGAACACACGGATTTAATCCGTGTGTTCCTTTTTATATTTATTCGTCTTCGGTAAGTCGTATTAAAAGTTCAGCAAATAAACTGTTTGCCCAGGCAAACCAAGGTCTTGTGAAGATTGTGTCATCATCCTTGTCAAAGGATTCGTGCATAAGGAAAGTCCCTGCGTGGGAGTTGGCAATCATTTTAAGGCAATCTTCAATTTCCTCCTGTGAGGATGAAGTAAGAGCCTGCATTGTAAGGGCTATATGCCATATTTTATTGGTGCCCGTGTGGGGACTGCCCACACCCTTTGCGACCTGACCCTCAAAATACCAAGGGTTGCTGATTGAAAGAATGAAATTTCGGGTGTTCTGATAAATTTCGTCATCCTTGGAGCAATAGCCAAGATAGGGCGCGGATAAAAGACTGGGTGAGTTTGCATCGTCCATAAGGATGATATCACCCCTGCCGTCAACCTCGTATGCGTAAATATTGCCGAATTTGGGATGCTCGTATATGGCGTGTTCTTTGATACCATCGTCAATATCAAAAGCAAGTGAACGACATTCGCTTTCCAGCTTATTGTCCTCGTAGCCCAGGTTTGCAAGTTCTGCGGCTTTTTTTAGAGCACATACCGCCATCATATTTGCAGGAACTAAGTAGCCGTAAACACATCTGTCGTCCGAGGGACGGAATCCCGACCAGGTCATACCCGTATATGCAACCTCATTGCCCTTGCCGTTGTTGGGTAAAGTGTCGGTTTGGGGACAATTCTGACGGTTGAAGAAATAGGTTGAACTCTGGAAATGGTTCTGTTCTTTTTCAAAAACCTCGATTATTTTATAAAGCATCTGGCGAAATTCCTCGGTAAAAATCGAGTCGTCTGCAGTTTCGCTATAATATTTATGAGCAAGATAAATGGGGGCACAAAGGGAGTCAACCTCGTATTTACGTTCCCATATCATACCGTCGTAAAAATCAGTTTCATCCTGGTCGGCATGTGAATTGGGAAGCGCATTAAAGGCGTTGGCGTATGGGTCAAGACAAACAAACTCTACCTGTCGGGCAATAACACTGCGGATAATCTCTTTGAGATTTTCGTCCTCGTTTGCGTAGCGTATGTAGTGGGTGAGCTGAGCGGTACTGTCACGAAGCCACATAGCGGGAATGTCGCCTGTAATAACAAAATACCCGCCGTCGTCCAGTTTTGTAACGGTAGTTTCAATAGTGTTTAAAAAACAACCTTTAAAAAACGGCGCAAGGTCAGGGTATTTGACTTTTAATTTTTCTGTAATTTCATCTGCTTTTTGTAAAAGAATATCAGGTGTATCCATAATCTTCTCCCAAAATCGAAACAATCATTAATTGTTTGTTTTATTTTTTACAGTATAGCACTATAAAATACGTAAAACAATGGTAATGTTGCAAGGGTTTTTGGGCTTAAATTTGGCAAACCTACCGAATTTTATAAAAAAATAGATATTTTTTAATATTGTTAATGATTTATCAAAGCTTTTGATATATAATAAGTTTGAAACAGGGCAGAAGTCCCAAAAACAAGGAGGTTGTTTGCTATGGCAAACCGTATTGTATTAAACACAATTTCATATCACGGCAAGGGTGCTATTGAAAATATAGTTCCTGAACTTCAGAGCCGCGGCTTCAAAAAGGCTTTTGTTTGCTCAGACCCCGACCTTATTAAATTCGGTGTAAGCACAAAGGTTACTGACCTTTTAGACGCAGCAGGTTTCCCTTATACTGTATTCAGCGAAATCAAAGCTAACCCCACAATTGAGAACGTTCTTGCAGGCGTTGAGGCTTTCAAGGTAAGCGGTGCGGACAGTATTGTTGCTATCGGTGGCGGTTCCGCAATGGATACTGCTAAGGCTATTGGTATTATTATCGAAAATCCCGAATTTGCAGATGTAAGAAGTCTTGAGGGTGTTGCTCCCACTAAAAATCACGCAGTATTTACAATCGCAGTTCCCACAACTGCAGGTACTGCTGCAGAGGTTACAATCAACTACGTTATTACAGACGTTGAGAAGAAACGTAAATTTGTTTGCGTTGACATTCACGATATCCCAGAGGTTGCAGTTGTTGACCCCGATATGACCGCTACAATGCCCAAGGGTCTTACCGCTTCAACAGGTATGGACGCTCTTACTCACGCTATTGAAGGTTACATCACAAAGGGTGCCTGGGAAATGACAGATATGTTCCACCCCAAGGCAATCGAGCTTATTGCAAAGCATCTTCCCGGTGCTTGTGAAAACACCGCAGAGGGCAGAGAGGGTATGGCTCTTGCTCAGTATATTGCAGGTCAGGGCTTTTCAAACGTAGGTCTTGGTATCGTTCACAGTATGGCTCACGGTCTTGGCGCTCTTTACGATACACCCCACGGTGTTGCTAACGCAATCCTTCTTCCCTCAATTATGGAATACAACGCACCCTGCACAGGTGACAAGTACCGCGATATCGCAAAGGCTATGGGCGTTGCAGGTACAGAGGCTATGTCTATTGAAGATGCAAGAAAAGCCGCTGTTGATGCAGTTTCTGCACTTGCAGAAAAGGTTGGCATTCCCAAAGACCTTAAAGGCATTCTTAAGGATGAGGACGTTCAGTTCCTTTCCGAAAGCGCATTTGCAGATGCTTGCCGTCCCGGTAACCCCAGAGATACAAGCGTTGAAGAAATTGCTGAACTTTACAGAGCATTGCTTTGATAATAAAAGCTCCTTGCTACGGCAAGGAGCTTTTAAATTAGGAGTGAGGAATCAGGAATGAGGAGTTTAGGGGCGCAAGCGCCGATTATAGATTGACAACAACAAACTAAAATGCTAAATTAAACTTATGAAAGAAAAGATAAAAAGAATATTCAAAAAGTATTGGTTACCTGTTGCGGTAATAATTTTAATATCCCCATTCTACTTCACCTTAGGCTGTCCGTTCAGATTCTTCGGTGGGTTCAGTTGCTTCGGTTGCGGTATGTCACGAGCCGCCGAGGCTCTTTTGCATTTTGATTTCTTAACCGCATTCAATATGCATCCGCTTATTTACATTATGCCCATAGCGGTTGTGCTGTTTTTATTAAGAAAGAAACTACCTGAAAAATTGAAAAATATTTTAGTGGCAGTTTTCTGCATCGCTTTTGTGGGAGTATATTTCTTCAGACTCTTTTCGGGTAGCGAAATAGTTTTTATTGACCTTAAAAGCGGTTTTATTTACCAATGTATTCAACACATCATCAATTTAATTACATAACCAAAAAGGAGAACTCAACTGAGTTCTCCTTTTCGTTACCGTTAAAAAATATTTTAAAGGTTAATCTTAAACATTGCCGTCTTCGTAAGCCTGAATCATCTTTTTAACCATCTGACCGCCGATAGAACCAGCCTGACGAGATGTGAGGTCACCGTTGTAACCCTGCTTAAGGTCAACGCCTACTTCTCGTGCAGCTTCCATCTTAACCTGGTCAAGAATCTGCTTTGCGCTTGCCTTTGATGCTGCGGGCATATCGCTACTTCTGGATGCCATTTTCATTACACTCCTTCACAAGATAATTTGCGTTTGCAATGTTATTATTTGACGAGCAAATGAAAATATTAAAATGTTTTTATAGCAAATTATGGTGATTCATTTTTTGATTTTTGAAATCAATCTAAAAAATCTCAAAAGCGGTTTTCTTACTGCGAACAACCTCATCCAACAAGCAGTATAGAATTTTATTAAACAAGAATCTGTTTTATAGCATTTACCCTTTCGGGTTATCTTAACCGCCTTACCTATAA
>JAZRFO010000156.1:0-3580 GCA_045643685.1 Acutalibacteraceae bacterium | reverse complement strand
AGAGATGCTCGACTCTCTTTTTTGCATTGATAGGTTTGCGAGGTGTTAGTGTGTCGCGAGTAAATATGAATTTAAAAAAACGTTGTATATCCGCGATTGCGATTATTCTTATTCTGGGATTCGGTATAGATATATGCCGTCTTTTCTGGTTTCAGGTGATAAAAGCAGAGGAATATAAAACTGCCGCAGAGGCTCAACAGCTCAGTGATACGGTTATTTCTGCCGACCGAGGTGTTATTTACGATGCTAATATGAACGTTCTTGCAGAAAGTGCATCTGCATGGCTTGTGTATGTAAATCCCTCCAAGATTGAAGATGAAAACGAAAAAAATCTTGTAGCAACAGGTCTTGCAGGTATTTTCAAGGACCTTAAGGTGGAAAATATTAGAGAAAAAATCAGTAATTCAAATTACAGTTACGTAAAAATCAAAAGCCGTGTTGAGTATAACGAAAAAACGGCGGTTTCTCAGTTTATCAAGGATAATGACCTTTATGAGGTTATCGGTATTGACCCCGATACCAAAAGATACTATCCTCTCGGCAACTTTGCATCTACTATTATCGGTATGACCAATAGCGATAACAACGGCAGAGCGGGTGTTGAGCTGGCTTATAACGACACCTTGACTGGTATACCCGGTAGAATTATCACCGCCAAGGATGCTCATAGCCACAATATGTCGAGCAATTACGAAACCAAATTTGATGCAGAACAGGGTACGAGTCTTGTTCTCACAATTGATAAAACTATTCAGTACTACCTTGAAAAAGGCTTGTCACAGGCGGTTGTTGATAATGATGCTGCATCTGCTTATGGTATTGTTATGGATGTTGATACGGGTGCCATACTTGCTATGGCAACAATGCCCGACTACAACCTTAATGAACCCTCTGTTATTACGGATGAAGAAACTCTCAAGGAACTTGCCAAAATAACGGATGAGGACGAATATGACGTTGCATATAACAATGCAGTTTACCTTATGTGGCGAAACAGAGCCATAAGCGACACTTATGAGCCCGGTTCAGTTTTCAAGATTTTCACTGCTGCAGCAGGACTTGAAGAGGGTGTAGTTTCTACTAACTCGACTTATAATTGCACAGGTGCAATTCGCGTTGCAGATAATACTATCAGATGTCATCGTCATGAGGGCCATGGCACACAGACTTTCACTCAGGGTCTTATGAACTCCTGCAACCCCTTCTTTATTACAGTTGGTCAGGAGCTTGGTACGGACAGATTCTATAAATATTTTGAGGCGTTTGGCTTTACTGAAGATACAGGCGTTGATTTACCTGCAGAAGCAACACCTGCAGCGGATATTACATATCACTCAAAAGAGAATATGGGTATTGCTCAGCTTTCCTCAAGTGCTTTCGGTCAGACATTCCAGGTTAGTGCCATTCAGATGATTACGGCGGTTTCTGCCGTTGCCAACGGTGGTAAACTTATGGAGCCCTATGTTGTGGCGAAAAAACTTGACGGTGATGGAAACACAGTTTTTGAAAAAACACCTACCGTTAGACGACAGGTAGTTTCCGAAAGCACAAGTGGAACTGTTATCGGTATGATGGAAAAGGTTGTTTCCGAGGGTACAGGTAAAAATGCTTATATTCCCGGTTACAGAGTAGCAGGTAAGACGGGTACTTCCGAAAAACTTACAGTTGACGGACAGTACATCGCGTCATTCGTAGGTTGTGCACCTGCTAATGACCCTAAAATTGCAGTTCTTATAATTATAGATGAGCCTCAGGGCGCTAACCACGGTGGTGGTGCTATTGCGGCACCTGTTGCGGGTTCGGTTATTGAGCAGACTCTTAAATATATGAACGTTGAGCCCGTTTACACCGACGAGGAGCTTTCAAAACTCAACGCAACAACCCCCGATGTTAACGGTATGACAGTTACAGGTGCAAAGAACACTCTTTCGGCACAGAATTTCACCGCAAGAGTTGTAGGTGACGGTGATACAGTTCTCGCACAGTATCCTGCAAAGGACCAGAGTATTCCTATGGGTGGTGTAGTTATCCTTTACACCGATAAGGAAAACAGTAGTCAGTCATCAACCGTTCCCAATCTTACGGGTATGAGTATCAGCGAAGCAAACAGAACGGCAGTAAATGCCGGTTATAATATTAAAGTATCGGGCGCGGCTCTCAACAGTGAGGTTGTTTCATATCGTCAGAGTATCGACGAGGGAACAAAGGCAGAGCTTGGTACAACAATTACAGTTTACTTTAAAACAACAACAGGTGTTCAGGACGATTAAAAGGAGTGTAAAAAATGCTTTTATCAGAACTCTTAAAAGGTATAAACATTCTTTCACAGTATGAAGACAGGGAGATTTCAGATGTAACCGACAAAACTCACGCTATAAGTGAAGGTTGCGCCTTCGTTTGTGTAGTTGGTGCACGTTTTGACGGTCACACATTTGCGGAAAATGCCTTGAAAGAAGGGGCAAAAGCAGTTATTGTTTCAAAGGATTTAGGTCTTAAGGAACAGATTCTTGTGAAAAATACCCGTGAAGCCTACGCTATTATGTGTAAAAATCTTAATGATTGTGCGGTAGATAAGCTCACCTTAATCGGTATAACAGGCACTAATGGTAAAACTACCACCGCATTTGTTATTAAAGATATTCTCTCTCAGTTGGGCGAGAAAAGCGGTCTTATCGGTACTGTAAAAAATATGGTAGGGGATAAGGAATTTCATACGGAGCTTACAACTCCCGACCCCTATGATATGCATAAGCTTTTTAAAATGATGGTTGATGACGGCATAAAATATTGCGTTATGGAAACCTCATCACAGGCTTTTCACCAGATGCGACTTGCAGGAATACACTTTAAAACAGGTGCTTTTACAAACCTTACTCAGGACCACCTTGATTATCACGGCACTATAGAGGAATACAAGCGTTGTAAAAAGACGTTATTCCTTAATTGCGACGAAGCAGTTATTAACTCGGATGATGAAACAGGGGAATATATGAGCGATAGTATTACTGCTAATACTAAAACTTATGGTATTAATACTTCCTGTGACTTTAAGGCAGAAGATATAGAATATTTCTCCGACAGAGTTGAATATTCTTTAAAAGGTAAAAAAGTTGTTTTCAATATTCCCGGTGGATTTTCAGTATATAATTCCCTTTGTGCAATCGGTTCCGTTTGCTCACTTGGATATGAACTCGAACAGGTAATCGATGCAATTTCGGGTGCGGGTACGGTTAAGGGTAGATTGGAACTTTTGAAAACCAATACTGATTTCGGGGTTATTATTGACTATGCCCACACACCTGACGGACTTGAAAAAGCAATAAACGCGGTTCGCGGCTTTACTGAGGGCAGAGTTATTACCCTTTTCGGTTGTGGCGGTGACCGAGATAAAACAAAACGTCCTAAAATGGGCAGAATGGCAACGGATTTATCAGATATCGTTGTGGTTACAACCGATAACCCCAGAACTGAAGACCCGGAGGAAATTATAAAAGATATCCTCATCGGTACAGTAGGTTCCAAAGCAGAAGTTGTTTGTGTTACTGACAGAAGCGAGGCTATTGCTTATGCCTTGGATATT
>JAZRFO010000155.1:0-5828 GCA_045643685.1 Acutalibacteraceae bacterium | reverse complement strand
GAAACGCGATAGCCTATCATCCCTGTGCGTAAGCATAGCCAAGTTAAGGCTTCGCGTAATAGTGCTAACCATCGCAAACCAATCAATATACAAAAATCAATTCAAAATTATCTTTGCAAAATTGCTCTAAATCCGATATATCCTCGTATGTAGTTTTGTCATTCTGATACCAAAGATATACAATTGTCATTTCATCGGGTGAGTAGGCAATAATGCCAAATTCCTTCGGCATATCAATTTTATCAGAATCAATTAAAACGAAGGTGTAACCGTCATATTCAACCGTGGATTTTGTTCTGTCTTTTAAACTCAGTTTGTTAAAAGCGTTTTTATAATCAACGGCATTATCGTAGGTTATAACCAACTCAATGGTATTATTATCATCATTTTCTTCGTAATAATCATCATCAAAGCTTACGGATAACTCGCTAAAGCTTTTATCAAGCTTATTGAAATCGGGCATAAAGCCTGTTGCACCATATTCCGCAACCTTTTCTTTATAATCTGCAAAGTCCTGGTCCAGGTATTCTACGGATTTATGCTTTTTAAAGAATTTTTCAAGAGTTTTACCTGCTTTGTTCTGGACTATGTTGTATTCCAAGTAGTTTTTGTCGTAAGTAAAGCCGTCTTCTGAATTATAATTAAACTCAGCCTCTGCAATATCGGTAATTGCGTTTAATGCAAGGCGTGATGTCAGGTAATCATCGCTCCTTGAAAGCTTAACAAGCTCGGGTATTGCGGCACTACCAAGACTTACATAGTGTTCGAAGTCAACCCCTATCTCCCCTTGAGTGTACTTGAGATAGTTGTATTTTGAAATATGGGTATCAATATTTGTAACAGATACCACTACGCAGGTCAAAGCACAGGTAATGAGAATGAAATTAATGTACCTGAATTTTTCAAAGAAAATTCTGATTAACACTATTACAAATATTACACAGAGCATTATCATAAATACGCTTGTTAACACTCTTAACTGTGTAAGACCGTACATATCAATGTACATTGACATTCTGATAAAGGAATTAACGGTCAGGAATAATGAAAAGATGGTAAAAAAGGTTAAAATCAACTTGGTTGAAATGGGTAAACGACCGCTCTCCTTGGGCTTTTCAATTACCGACACAAGGAATGTTATAATTAAGTTAAGGGCGGTAATTGCGCTCATCTGGAAAAATCCGCTTCTTGCAAATTCAGACGCGGTAAAATCCTCGGGTAAAAGGAATGAAAAGGCATCGGTAATATATGCTAATTGAGAAACAAGGAAAACAACGTAAATTAAACCGATAACACATAAAAATGTATTAAGAAAAACGGGCGGAACCTTGCCGTTTTTTAAGTTGAGGGACTTGTTTTTTTCCGTTGTAATACCCTTTGAAAGGCCAAAACCGTAGGATGAAGTAACAGGCAACAGAATCACCGTTAAAACAAGGCTGACCAACATAGCCGCAACATCGGAAAATACACGTTTTATAATTGATTGAAAGGCAACGTCTGCACTTGAAAGCAAGGGAATGACAAGGAATAAGAAGGGAACCGATACAATCACCCCTAATAAAACCATAAGCATTTTGTTATTTTTGCCTTTCAAAGCCACAACAAACGAGCGAATAAACTTAATGATATTTGCAAAGGGCTCTACGCAGGTAATATAAAAGACGTCAAATATCTTAAAGAAAGTACCGTCGGTACAAATATGCTGAGAACTGATACCGATTAAAGTAAACGCAGATAAAAATGTTAAAGCAATAACTGTAACAAATTTAATTAAAGGGTTGTCGTGTAAAAAGAAGGAAGCTGATAAAACGACGTTAATTACTAAAGTAAAAAAGTACAGTATTTTATGCGTAGCCACTCTTTTATAAGAGTAAATAAAGTACCCTAAGTGCATAACAACATAGGTTATACTAAAGCCAATGTTAAAAGAACCGATAACACCAACCCTCAGAAACAGATAGGTTGCAATAATGTTGAATATAAAAAACGTAAAATCTTTATTATTGAAATCATAGCTCTTTTTAATTTTTTTTGTAAATCCACTATTCTGATACTCATAAGATTGATAATTATATGTATCCATAATTATTCCTCACTTTTATAAATAAATAACGGATATTCTTAAAATTCAAACAAAGGCAGTACCCTTTCTCACCACGAAAATACATTATTCTACTTCAATAGTCAACACAATAAGCGCTTTTGTAATTATTCTGTAACCCAGGTTACAAAAGCAAAATCCAGATTTATGCATTATAATTCCTTCTGCTTTCGGGGGATATCAAATCAATAAAATAACAACTGGAATGAAGGCGGTCATATACTCTGTCCCCAAGGTAATCGCACAACTCTTTTCTGTCAAGGTTGGTAGTCATTATGGTGGCTAAACCCTCGGAATATCTGTGGTCAATAATATTAAGATACATGGACTGAATACGGCTTTTTTCATAAGTGAGTGCGCCTACGTCGTCAATTACAAGTAATTTTTTGGCACGTTTGAACTCATCAACAGGCCCATTTGTTTTACTGTAATTAAAATTATCATAATAAAGTGCAAACAAATCCATTTCTGTTATAAATTTACAGGGAGATTTCAGGGGCGTAAAATTTTTAACGGAATAACCATTGTTTCTTTCCTTTATAATCTGGTTCTTTTGTTCGTTGGTAAGTGGCGCTTGGGAGTTAAAATCATTGATAATGGCACAACCAATGTACGTTTTACCGCTACCCCTTGTTCCCTGAAGCACAAGCCCGTTCTTGTTATCATCATTTTTATTATTCAATAGTTGCTTTAAAAGATATTTTCCGCCTCTTACGGCAACCTCGTTGTATTTGTCTGTAACAGCCGTTTTAAAGGATGATTTGCATCCCAAAGAAGAAAGATGGCTATCTTGGTTTCTAAGCACTACGGCGGTTTTAAGGGCAAATTCTGCATCCCTTTTTTCTTTTTCTTCACGCAACCTCTTTTCGCACTCACATTCAATATAGAAACAGAAGTTACCGAACGCTGTTTCTTTAGACACCTTTTCTTTACCACATACTCCGCAGTATCTTGTACCTGCTATCATCAATAATCACCTCGCAAAATAAAATCAGGCAGAGTGTCACCACCCGTATACCTCGAAGGGTCTGTATAATCGGGATTTAAGCCCTCGTAAGGCTCGTCCTCCCAACGTCTTTGGGAAATATATGTTGAGGGGTTAGGAATATATCTGCCGTTATTGTCACGCCAACGCTCAGATTTCTTTTGCCAATTAAGGGCACTCAGAATATCCTCCTTATCCCCTATAGTCAACTTTGCTTTTTTCCATTTATTAAAGGCATCACCCTTACCCACCTTTTTGGGGTATTCCTGCCAGAAATTCAAAAAATCATCACTGTACGCACACACCGTTTTCGTAGAAAACGAGGAAGATGAGCTTTTATCACTATCATTTACATTATCATTGTCAATTTCATTATCAGTATCATTGTCATTATCATTATCGGCTTTTTTGGGTTTTTCAAAAACCCACTGGGTTTTTTCGGTTTCTGTAAATACCGGTTGGTTTTTAGGTCTGCCTCCTTTTTTACCGTTTTCCACATTTCTTTTACACACTTTTTCATATTTTTCCCCATCACGCTTAAGTGCGTTTCTTATAACGTTAAAGGATATTTTCAATGCCAAATCCTTGTACCCGGGTTCTGTTCCATTTTTTACATAATCGAATATCGCCGTTATCAGTTGCCCTTTTTGCTCCTGTGATAATGGCTCAAAAATATCCCACCAATCATAATAAAATATAAAACTTTTCTTTTTATTCATTATATCTCCTTCCACGAAACATTTGTTCCAAGAAGATGTTAACACGAGATTTTTGCGATTTCAACCCAACCGGTACTTTTTTTAAAAAAACCTAAAATTGCGAAGCTTATCATCCCTGTCCGCCTTAGCGGATAGGGAGGGGGACCGCGTTAGCGGTGGTGGGTAGTTCTCTTGCGGTTATTCTTCAGTTAGATAGAACTACAAAGCGATATACTGTCGTGCGATATACAATCGGCGCTTGCGCACCTAAACTCCTCACTCCTAACTCCTCACTCCTAATTCAAAATATGTTTGACAATTATTTACATTTGTAATATAATTTTAAATGTATGTAATAAACTAATTATTTAGGAGATTTCACAATGGGTATTTATGAAGAATTAGTAGCTCGCGGACTTATTGCGCAGGTTACAAACGAAAGCGAAATCCGTGAAATGATTAATAGCGGTAAAGCTAATTTCTACATTGGCTTTGACTGTACTGCGGACAGTCTTACTGCAGGTCATTTTATGGCTCTTACTCTTATGAAGCGTTTGCAGATGGCAGGTAACAAGCCTATTGCACTTATCGGTGGCGGTACCACAATGATTGGTGACCCCTCAGGCAGAACCGATATGAGAAAAATGCTTACTAAAGAGGATATCGACCACAACGCAGAGTGCTTCAAACGTCAGATGGAGCGTTTCATCGAATTTGGCGAAGGCAAAGCTCAGATGGTTAACAATGCAGAATGGCTCCTTAACCTTAACTACGTTGAGCTTCTTCGTGACGTTGGTGCTTGTTTCTCAGTTAACAATATGCTTCGTGCAGAGTGCTACAAGCAGAGAATGGCAACAGGTCTTAGCTTCCTCGAATTCAACTATATGATTATGCAGAGCTACGACTTCTACCATCTCTTTAAAGAATATGGTTGTAATATGCAGTTCGGCGGTGACGACCAGTGGAGCAATATGCTCGGTGGTACAGAGCTTATCCGTAAAAAATTAGGCAAGGATGCTCACGCAATGACAATTACCCTTCTTACCGACTCACAGGGCAAAAAGATGGGTAAAACCGCAGGTAACGCTGTTTGGCTTGACGCTAATAAAACTTCTCCCTACGAGTTCTATCAGTACTGGCGTAACGTTGCAGACGGTGACGTTCTTAAATGTATCCGTATGCTTACCTTCCTTCCCCTTGAGCAGATTGACGAAATGGATAAATGGGAAGGCAGTCAGCTTAATAAGGCAAAAGAAATTCTTGCTTACGAGCTTACAGCCCTCGTTCACGGCACTGAAGAAGCTGAAAAAGCTCAGTCTGCCGCAAGAGCAATCTTTACAGGGGCTGGTAATTCCGAGAATATGCCCTCAACAACTCTTGGCGCAGATGATTTCAGCGAAGATGGTCTTAACATCATTGACGCAATGATTAAAGCAGGTCTTGTATCTTCCAGAGGTGAAGCAAGAAGACTTATCGAACAGGGTGGCGTTAGCGTTGATGACGTTAAAGTTACTGCTCCTGCTCATATCATTCCCCTTGCAGATTTCGAAAAGGGTTATGTAATCATCAAAAAAGGTAAAAAAGTATTCCACAAAATTATTAAATAATAAAACGGAGGTCTTGTTATGAGTTTAAACAACGCATATTGCAGAGTTTATCAGAAAACTATGAAGTTTGCCGTTAATTTCCTTGATTGGACTCCCCCCAAACTTCTTAAAGGCGCAGGTTCAATCAAAGAACTTCCCAAGCTTGTTAAAAGCGAAGGTGTAAACAACGTTCTTGTTGTTACCGACAAAGGTCTTATGAGTCTTCATCTTTTAGATTCACTTTTTGAAGGTCTTGAGGCAGAGGGTATTAAATACTCTGTTTTTGACGGTGTTCAGCCCAACCCCACTATTTATAATATTGAAGATGCCCTTAAAATGTATAAGGACAACAATTGCGAAGGCTTCATCGCTTTCGGTGGCGGTTCACCCATGGACTGTGCAAAGGTTACTGCGGCACGTGTTGTAAAACCCAAGCAGACACCTTCACAGATGCGCGG
>JAZRFO010000154.1:0-9430 GCA_045643685.1 Acutalibacteraceae bacterium | reverse complement strand
GAAACAGAAACAAGGGGGGAGCGTACTTTTTCACCCGGAAGAAGGAATGCTTCAAAACTTTCCTGTTTTGCAGTAACCTTTGTATTACCGCTTGTTTCTGAGAATGATGCTGCCCATTGACCTGTCCAACCTATACCCACAATCATACCATAGTTTTTACCATGGATATTAAAATAGGGGAGATAACTTTCTGTGGGTTTACCGTCCACACCACTGAATTTTCTTTCTATTGCTCCAAGACTCTTTTTAATTAGTGAGAAGTCGCTTGCGGCGGTGTTACTGCCCATTGAGTAGTAAATATCACTCTTGCCCGTTTCAAAGGCGGTGTCAATAGCATAAAAATCACTTATAACACCTGAGTTCCCTTTGCCTGTATTTTCAATAAATACAGTCCATTGACAAGTAGCGTTATTCGGGAAAACAGTTGTTTCAACAGTTAATTTAAGGTTTTTAGCTTTATTGATTAAAATGATGTTTTCGGTTTTACCAGCCGTATATTTATCACCGAAATCGGGAACTTCGGGTACTCCCAATTCCCATTCAGCGGGGTCAAATTCTTCACCATCAACCTTGAATGTGAAGGGATATTGAGCCCCTTCGTTCACAAAGTTTTCATTGAACCAATTTGTGCAAAGAGCTTTATCTTCTTTGGATACTGCCATTTCTTCGGCACTTATAGTGTCGAATTTAATATTGTTTTTATAACTGAGGGCTTTGATGTTTTCGATATTCAAAACGTAAACACCTCCACAGGAGATAACAAAATATATAACAGCAAGTATAATATTTAAAATTGCCTGTTTATTTTTAGCCTTAATAATAAATGTTATTAAAAGAAGTATGGCTGATAAAGAGAAAACTGCCGTGTAGGTGTAAATAACCACATCTTCGTTCAAATATCCTTCGGTGTTAATTGCGGCATTAATTCCCCACAAAAGCCCGTGAAACAGACCGTTACCTGCCAAGAATGATATAAGAAGGGGTATCCAATTTGCCTTTTTAAAAGCCGTCTTAACGAACATAAGCAAGAACCAACCAAGTCCAAGACCTGAAAGTACGTTGCAAAGGTGAACGTCAAAACCGCTTTCGGGTCCGCTGAACATATACCAAAGGGAATATGCTGAGTATATCAGAAGTCCTGAGAATATGGTGGTAAGTATGATGTCCACAATGCTGTTGTTTCTTAATTTTTTCATTTTACCATCTCCATTTTAGTTTTTGGTATAGGGGTTTTGTGACTTTGTCACAGAAAAAATAAATATATTTGCATATAATAAAATCACAAAGAAAAGAAAGGATGTATGATTTATGTCAGTATTGAATGTAAATAAAAATAATTTTAACGAAGTGAAAAATAGTGAGAAAACTGTTCTCCTTGATTTCTACGCCGAATGGTGCAACCCTTGCAGAATGGTAGCACCCATAGTAGATGAAATTGCCGAAGAAAATCCTCAGTACCTTGTAGGTAAGGTTAATGTTGATGAGCAAGAGGAATTGGCGCAGGAGTTCGGAGTTTTCAGTATACCCACATTAGTAGTTCTTAAAAATGGCGAAGTTGTTAATCAGGTGTCGGGAGCAAGACCCAAACCCCAAATTCTTAAATTATTAGAGGGTTAAATCTCTTAACCGCTTCTTATCAATGATTTTAACGCCTTTTCTGTTAACTTCTACCAAACCTTCATTAGAAAAATATTTGAGCATTCTCGAAACAACCTCACGGGCGGAGCCCATATACTTAGCGATCTGCTCGTGGGTAAGTTCTATAATATCAGAATTTGTGCGGTTAGCCTCGTCAATAAGGAAAATTGCCAAGCGCTTATCAACGCTCATAAATAAAATCTGTTGCATAACCCACATTACATCGGAAAAACGGCTTACAGCTAATTCTAAGGCGAATATGTTAATGTCGGGGTTGCGCTCGGCAACGCTGGCAAAAGCGGGCCCGCTTATAACAACGCATTCACTGTCTTCCTCGGCATCTATAAAAACATCAAATGTGACGCTTTGTAATACGCAGGAAGCAGAGAGCATACACATACTGCCTTTGTGTAATCGGTAAAGAGTAATATCTTTTCCGTCCTCGGACATTATATAAACACGAAGACAACCCGAAATAATAAAGAAAACACCCGAACACTCGGAACTGTCGTGGGCGTTACTGCCCTTGGGAAATGTTACTGATTGGGAGTTTTTACAGATGTATTCCTGCTCGGATTTATCCAGATTATCCCAGAAGGGGAAGTTTTCTTTAAAAATAGCATCAAAATTACAGCTCATTGATTAAACTTCCTTTAAATTAATCTACCATTGTATTTTACTATATAGGGTATTAAAATGTCAATTAAGAGGAAAATTTTACTGTGATATTAAGGCGGATTAAGTCTATAATTAAGAAAAATGGAGAGAATTAGTATGGAACAAATCTATGATTTAATTATAATCGGCGGAGGTCCTGCGGGCTACACAGCCGCATTATATGCTTCTCGCGCGGGGTTGGATTCGGTTCTGATAGAGAAATTATCCCCGGGCGGACAGATGGCTCTTACGGGCGATATTGATAATTACCCCGGTTTTGATGAGGGTATAGATGGTCTTACCTTAGGTTTTAAAATGCAACAGGGTGCCGAAAGATTCGGTGCTGTAACAGAGTATGCAGAGGTGGTTTCGGTAGATTTTTCTGAGAATATCAAAAAAATCGAAACAACCTCGGGTTACTTCTTTTCAAAAGCGGTTATTATATCAACAGGTGCAAGTCCCCGTGAATTAGGGCTTCCCGACGAAGCAACCTTTGTGGGTAAAGGTGTGCATTACTGTGCTCATTGCGACGGAAGATTCTATAAAAACAAAACTGTTATAGTTGTAGGTGGCGGTAACTCTGCGGTGGCAGATGCACTCTATCTTTCACGACTTGCTAAAAAGGTAATCCTCGTTCATCGACGTGATGAATTAAGGGCAACTAAAATCTATCATGAGCCACTTGTGAATGCAGAAAATGTGGAAATTTTATGGAATAGCTCCGTAAGTGAACTCATAGCAGAGGAAAGAGTAAAGGGAGTTAAAATAAAAAATCTTGAAACAGGCGAGGAAAAGGAAGTCTTTTGCGACGGAGTTTTCATAAGCATCGGCAGAAAACCTGCAACGGAGTTTTTGAATGGCGTACTCGAGCTTGATCAAGGTGGTTATATAGTTGCCGACGAATCCACAAGAACTAATGTTGATGGAGTTTTTGCCGTAGGTGATGTTCGCACGAAGGTACTTCGCCAGGTTGTTACGGCAGTTGCTGACGGAGCTGTGGCGGTTCATTACGCGGAAGAATATCTTTCATAAAATATGACCACATTATCGGGATAATTCTCAATAATGTGGTCTTTTTCTTATATATCTTTTATTTCAAAAATTACAGTACTGTGTTTTGGTACGCTAATTATAATTTCATCTGTTTCGGTTTCTTCGTACTCTGCACCAAGTAATGCCTTGACCTTGCTTTTTTGGGGCAGGGTTATTTTTGTTTCACCCTCTGTTACGGTGTGAATGCCGAGAATACCGTTGCCGTGATAAACCACGCAACCATCGGGGTTGTAACAATGAACACCGAAGGAAAGGAGCATTTCCCGAACTTCATCTGTGGTGTGAAAAATAGGGTTGCCCGCTACTGAAATACAGGGAATTCCTAACTTTTCACACAGTTCAATTGCCTTTTTGCCTTCTTCTGAAGGGATGGGTGCAGTGAATATAGCCGCCTTGTATCTTCCAAGGATTTTTTCGGCATCCTCAACCATATAGGTGTCAAAGGGTATTCCGGAAGTACCCATTTTAACTCTGAGGTGGTTAACGGTGTTAAGATTACCATTACCCCGAGGAATGTTCCTGTATGCCTTTTCGTCGATGAAAAGCACTACCTCGGCAAAGTCGGACTTCATGTCCTCTTGGTTTGCCTTTTCATAAATAAGACGCATTTTTGTGAGGTCATCCATAATATCCTCGTGGTGATACCAACCGCCCCACATATCAAACCACCATATACCCGAGTGCTTTGTAATCTGACGGGCAAAGGCTTTGCGTATTGCAGAAAGTGAAAGTTCGGGGGTATCAGGACCACACCACACGGTTTTGTGACCCTCGGAGTTTACTAACGGTAAAATGTTCTCGGGATATTCATTGGGGCGGGAGTCCTGCATTCTTCGTGTTAAGTGGGTACGTATATCGCACTCAATAAAGCAGAGCTTTTTGTGTAATTTAAGGGTGTCCACAGGGAGCATATCGCCCCAGTCGAAGCCTAATTCACGGTTGTGGTCGTAGCAACATGGTGAGGAGAAAAAGTCTATGTATGGGGAGTCGATAATGCTCCAAAGCCCTTGTAAACCCCAAAGACAATCGGGAACAAAGGCGTTGTAGCCGTAAAAGACACCCACAATCTGTGAGTTGTTTGTGAAATTCTTTGTGACCTTGGCAAAATGCTCTATGGTTTTGGTGTGTTCGTTACAACAGAATTCGTAGTATTTCTTAGTTTCCTCGGTGAAAATGCCCTTCTCAAAATCCTCTTTTGAGGGGAGTTTTATGTCTTCGATATGGTATTTTTCAAAAGCCCATTTGCGGAATTTTTCAAGACCCATTTCTGAAAATGAGCCGAAAAGGTCGTGGTGAATCCACTCCTGAGTAGTACCGCCGCAAAGCTGATATCCTGCAATATTACCCGAATAATCCGCATTCCTGATGTGGGTGAGAAGTTCTGTCAAAAACTCGGTACCGTCACGCATAAAAACGTCCGAAAAGAGGGATTCACGAGCACCTGTGGGGGTGGTTACCGTTTCATAAGGGTTCTCGGCAATCCATTTCCGTGGCATAGCAATATTGATTCTCGGGAAAATGAATGCATCGGGACACTCGGCAATAATACGCCTTACATTTTCGTCAAACTCCGTATAATCGGGGATATCGCTCTCAAAAACACCCGTCCTGAAAGGAGTAAAACCCGTAACGTTATTAATGGGCAAATCCGTGAACGAAACATTCACGAAAAACATTCTGTAGCCACTTTTTATAAAATCCGACCACTCACCACACTCGTCAAAATATGTAGTGTATGCAAGGGGAGTGCGGAGCACCCCGTCAACGTTTATAAATGGCTTATTGTGGATGAATTGAATTTTTGTGTTTTTCATAAATCAATAGTTATTCATTACAATGAAAGTAAATCTTTCCTGAATACTTTCGGCACCGTGGTCTGTGTTGATACCGCCGTGGTCGGAGGTAACAATAATAAGCCAGTCCTCGGTTTCGTAGGTTTCTCTATCTTTAATTGTGTTAATGACTTCAAGAGCACATTGGTCCATATCAAGGAAGGCCTGTTTGTATGCAGGATTGTTAAAGGTGAAACCTTTGTTGTGTCCTGTTGAGTCGGTGTGCTCGTAAATCATAAAAACAAAGTCGGCACAATCCTCGGCAGAAACCTCAGCAATTGCGGTTTCGTGAGTTTTGGCGTCGTTTTTACAAAGGTTAAAATCAACGTCAATACCATTCTCTTCGCAGTAATCCTTTTCCATAAGATATGTAGCATTATTCCTTGAAAAGTGCCCTTTCCATTTGGTAAGGAAAGCGGAACTGTCAATTGTGCCGTTTTCGGTAAGTGTTGTCAGAAGTGTTTTGGTATCAAGGCTTTTGGTAATATCGTTACCTGTAATACCGTGTACGTCCGCCCATTCACCTGTGAGAATAGAACACCAACCGGGTGCGGTAGATGTGTCCTGGGTGTTTTTTTCGGGGTAGTTAACACCGCCACAGTATGCCAGTTCGATTGAACCGCCATCTTTAAGTAATGCATTTATGGCACCGTTATCCTGTTTTTCGGCAAGTATATCTGCACGGCAACCATCGTAACCGATGATAATAGCCTTTTTCTCGGTCTTACCCTCGGGTAAATCTGCATTAAAATGGTCGTTTACAATATCATAAAGAGCGGTCTGGGGAGTTGCAGTTTCAATGGTGTTTTCGTAGCCCACCGTGGAAACATTCTCTCTGAAAAATTCCTCCGTATCATTCTTATCCTTGTTGTATCTTGTGAAATAAAGGGTAAGCGATGTTGCGATAATCCCAGCAACAACAATAAATGAGATAATAAGGGTTACTAACTTTTTCTTGTTTTTCATAACGCACTCTCCTTTTTTGCAGTAAATTAATACCATAATAATTATAGCACACCCACAACGTGTAAGTAAATAAAAATATAATAGATAAAAGAATAGGTGCAAGCTGATTATACATTAAGTTGTTGAAATGCAAAGTCTCTCCATGACCACACTCCCGTTAACCGTTTTGTAGGTTAGAGTTATTAAAAATAATATTTATTACTTGATTTAATAGCCCGAAAACTTTATAATTAAATTTGGTTGGTGATATATATGAATACTTATTTTAACGAAATAACCTCAAAGCCCATAAACACAGTCGATGGCAAGGTTCTTTATAAAATTCCTGCAGGGGCTATGTGCGGTAATGGTGATTTGGGTGTTGTTTTTGATAATGATGATAAAAACCTCATTATTAACATTTCAAAATGCGATTTCTGGAAATTCACACCCGGAGCACACAAGGACGGTGGTATAAAAACCGTTGGTAATCTGTTAATCAAAGATGTTGATTTGAGCGAGTATAACATTAAGCAGTATTTTGACAAGGGTCTTCTTGATTGTAATTTCAAGAGTATGTCAATGGAGTTTTTTGTTGCGCCCGAGAACAGTATTTACTTTGAAGTCAGAACTCCTGAGGGTGCCGAGTGTCCCGTTGTTGAAATTGAACTTCCCGATACCTGTAATTCCGTGAATTCCGAAATTGCGGAAAAGGGAGTTAAATGCTATTCTCGTAAATTCTGCGGTGAAGAAGTTAACAGAGAATCTGCAGTTTGTGTCTGCTTAAAGACAATTGACACTAAAAGGTCAGACGGATTTAATATTACACGTTACTGTGTTTCGGTTGTTTCAAATTTCGATTCTGATGATTACATAAACAATAGCATTGATATGGTTCTTAATGCCGATTACGATGCTGACAAAACAAAAACACAGGCAAAGTGGGAAACTTTCTTCTCTCAGTCCAAGGTTACACTTCAGGATAAGGAAATTGAAAAATACTATAATTCAAGCCTTTATCACCTTGCAGGGTGTATGGGAAATACTGAATTCCCCCCTGGTCTTTTCGGCAACTTTGTAACCGATGACTTCTTCCCCTGGGCGGGAGATTACCATATGAACTACAACTATGAGGCTCCCTATTACTGCATTTTCTCTGCAAACCATCCCGAACTTTTTGACGGATATATGACACCCGTCAACGAAATGAAGGGCGAAGCGGAAAGAATGGCTAAGCTTTTCGGTTGCAAGGGTTATGCTTTTCCTGTAAGCTTCGGTCCCAAGGCTCTTGACGTTTACAGTATGCCAGAGTGCAAGGAACACGGCGTACTTTTCCTCGGTCAGAAAAGCCATGCAGCCTACGCCTGCGTAATTCCCTTAATGCATTGGTTTTCAACCTACGACAAAGAATATGCAAAAGAGAATTACTACGATTTCGTACTTAACACCGCTGCATTCTGGGAAGATTTCCTTGTAAAAAAAGGCAACAGATACGTTATCAAGGGTGATGCCGCCCACGAAATTCCCTACTACCGCGGTAAGAATTTTAAATATATTACTCATTTTGGTCAGGTTAATACCGTGAACGCAATAAACTCCTTGGGTCTTGTAAAGCTCCTGTTCAAGGGTGTTTACGATATGGCAAAGGAGCTTGGACTTAACGGCGAAAAATACCCCTTGTGGGAGGATATTAATGCTAATTTAAGTGATTTCCCCACATTTATCAAAAAGGGTAAATGTTGCTTCAGGTATTCTGATTTCGGTATACGTTGGCGTGATGATAACACAGTTGGTCTTCAACATATTTATCCCGCTTCACAAATTGGCTTTAATTCTGGTGAAAAGCTTCTTAAAATTGCCAAGAATACATATTTCATCAACGACAGACGACTTGATGATAACGGCTCCAACTCCTACCTTCCTGCAGGTGCAAGAATCGGTATTGACCCTCAGTTCATTATAGAAGGCATTCATCAGAATATTAAGGAATTTGCACTTCCTAACAGGCTTTTCCGTCATCACGGCGGTGGTATTGAGCACCTTACAATGGTTCCTGCAACCATCAATGAAATGCTTATGCAAAGCTACGAGGGCGTTATAAGGATATTCCCTTGCTGGGATAAATCCGATGCATCCTTCGAGAACCTTCGTGCAGACGGCGCCTTCTTAGTTTCGGCTGAACTTAAGAATAAGAAGGTTTCTTCACTCGTAATCAAGAGTCTTAAAGGCAGAAAATGTACTGCCCAGTGCGAGGGTATAAAAACTGTATTAAGAAAATCGGATAACAAAGAAATACTTTACGAAATAAATGGAAATACAGTTTCTTTTGAAACCGAGGCAGATGTAGAATATATTTTAATATAAACAGAAAGCAGTTCACGTGCGTGAACTGCTTTTTTAATTGATTATTTCTCTATTGACCATTTCTGTTGCATTATAAGTGCGGGGACATAGTCGTTTTCCCTTGTGTAGAATGCGGTGATTAAATCGCCATTATCCAGTTCTATTGTAGAGGGATAGCCCAAATCGTCCGTGTCTTTGCCTTCAAAGAGTACACTTTCCTCGCTCCAGGTTTCACCATTATCTTCACTGAAAACCGCCCATATTCCGTAGGGTCTTTTTCTGTGGGAAAAGGTTGAAATCAACGTGCCCGATGAATGCATAAAAATATGACCAGGTGCACCGCTGTCGTTACGTACAATCTGATGGGGCTTACTCCACGTAACGCCGTTATCAAGGGATTCTGTCTGGTAAAGGGTGAATATGGTTTCTTCGGCATTTTCTACACGCAGGTGGCAGATTATTTTTCCATCAGGGAGTTGGAATGCATGTGGCTCGTAGAAGTAAAGGTCCTTGAAATCCTCATATGTATAGATATTCAAATCACCACGCAAGGTCATTTCACCTGTGTCGGTGTTGATGGTGTATGAATACATATGATTATGAATACCAAGCTTTCTGCCAACCCATAAAACAGTACCGTCGTTAAGCACAGTTGGTCCGTGGGGCGACGAAACAGGGGATTTATATATCTTACCAAAGGTTTTGCCACAGTCCTTGCTTATTCTGAAACTGATGCCAAGGGCTTCTGCCTCATCTTCTGCAGAAACAGAATTTATGTAGTCGAAACATTCCTGGGTCTGGGGCATATTTTCTCTTTGGAATTCCAGTGTGTTGTTAAAGGATGTTGCTATAAGACCACTTTCACCAAAAACGGTAAGTCCCACGTCGCGGTCATCAAGCACAGTATCAAAGACGGGTACGGGTTTACCGTATGTTTCACCGTTATCGTTACTGAATGCAAG
>JAZRFO010000153.1:0-18071 GCA_045643685.1 Acutalibacteraceae bacterium | reverse complement strand
TGGTGCGAGTACCTGTAATAAGGGTGTTTATCGGGACCGAATTCACGTTCCATTATTGCTTCAAGTTCTTTATCATCAATATGGAAATTACGTTTATTTAGCGTTACTTCATAAGGTGTTTTTTCTTGAGCAAGACAGGATTCTATATGCATATACTCTTTAACCTTATCCCACTTAACATTGAATCCTGCACCGTGAGCGCAGAAAACAGAATCAGGGGTATTTTCCAAATCGCTTTCAGGTGAATATCGGGCATTTGTCATAACCTCGTCAGGGTTATGACAAATATCATAACCACAGACATCACAGAAAAACCTACCTCTGCCGCCTGTATAAGCTGCAACTTCCGTAGCATACCCATTAAGCGAAACAACAGGTGCTTTGCCGGTAATTATGCTAATTCCGTTGGATTCTTCAGGCGAGTCAAAAGTACCGTTTTTCATCCTTATATCACTTATGGCTCTGCCAATTTGTTCGGTGGGTACTTCTAACCTGAAGTTATAATAAGGCTCTAAAAGAATGGATTTCGCCTGCATTAACCCCTGTCTTACGGCACGGTATGTAGACTGTCTGAAGTCACCACCTTCAGTATGCTTTAAATGTGCTCTACCGGCGGCAAGTGTGATTTTAATATCTGTTATAGGCGAACCTGTAAGTACGCCCAAATGCTCTTTTTCGCTTAAATGAGCCAGTATTAAATTCTGCCAGTTTCTATCGAGAGAATCCTCATTACATTTACTTGTAAACACCAGACCGCTACCACGTGGTAAAGGTTCTAAAATCAAGTGAACTTCTGCATAATGGCGCAAGGGTTCATAATGACCTACACCCTCCACAGTATCTTCTATGGTTTCTTTATATAAAACTCTGCCCGAGTCAATTTCAACATCAACATCAAATCGCTCGGCAATGATACCTTTTAAAATCTCGGTCTGTATATCGCCCATTAATGATACGTGAATTTCCTGTAAAAATGAATTCCACGACACATGCAACTGAGGGTCCTCGGCTTCAATCAAACGAAGTTTTGGCAAGAAACTCTGTGCATCGCAATTATCGGGCAATACTACGCGGTAATTCATAACAGGCTCAAGGTAGGATTCAAAGAAAGACTGTTCCCCTCCTAAACCATCACCACAATTAAGAGCGGTAAGCCCTGTTACAACGCAGACACCACCCGCACACATTTCATCAACATTTACATACTTCTGACCTGAATACACACGAATACCATTGACCTTTTCGTTTCTGCCATTGTATGAAACCGTCTCTTTTACTTTTAAGGAACCACCTGTTATTTTTAGGTGTGTAAGTCTTTCTCCCTTTGGGTCGTGGGTAATTTTAAAAACTTTAGCAGAAAATTCGTCCGGATAGGTCTTGACCCTTATATATCTATAAAGGCCACCCACAAATTCATCAATACCCTGTGATTTTAGACCCGAACCGAAATAGCAAGGCACCACAAGACGTTTGGCAATCATATCAATTACATCATTTTCTGATACAACGCCACTATCAAGATATTTTTCTAAAACATTTTCATCACAAACAGCAATATTTTCATAGAATTCATCGGTGTTTTCGTTGGTAAAATCAACAATACATTCACCGCATAAATCTTTTAAATCCCTTATAATTTCACTTTCGGGAAGCCGTGCAAAATCCATTTTTGTGACAAATATAAACGTGGGTATATTATAGCTTTTTAAAAGCTTCCAAAGGGTTCTTGTATGGGATTGAACACCATCCGTACCACTTATAACGAGAATGGCATAATCAAGAATTTTTAACATTCTTTCCGTCTCCGCAGAAAAGTCCACGTGACCCGGTGTATCAAGAAGGGTTACCTCTAAATCATCAATTTCAAAAACAGATTGACCTGCAAAAATTGTGATACCCCTTTCCTTTTCAAGGGTATGGGTATCCATAGTCGTATCACCATTGTCAACACGACCTAATTTTCGTATTTTACCGGCTTTATACAATAAAGCTTCGGCTAAGGTTGTTTTACCTGCATCTACGTGTGCAAGTATTCCTACTACTGTTTTCTTCATATAACCCTTTTGAAAAACCGACAGAACAGTTTTGCTCTGTCGGTAATTAAATTTATTTGAAAGTAACCTCTATTTCACCATCTACGGCAACAACAGAAATCTCGTTAACAAGTGCACCTGCATTGTCAATAAGAACATTAGCAACCTTATCCTCAACGCACTTACGGATTGTACGTCTGATATCACGTGCACCTCTTCCACCATCTTCTGATTTCTCGGCAATGATTTCGCACACGCCATCACCTACAACCAGGTCAATACCTTTATCCTTAAGGGGTTGGCGGAATTCTTCAATAAGAATTGCAGCGATTTTCACGAGTTCAGCTTTGCCCAAGGTATTGAACACAACAATCTCGTCAACACGACCTAAAAATTCGGGTCTTAAAAATTCCTTAAGGGCTTTCATTGCCTTGTCTTTAGAAGCGGTATTTTTATCTCGATTGAAACCAAGTGCATTCTCTGTAATGTGGCTACCTGCATTGGATGTCATAATAATAACCGTATTTTCGAAGCTTACGGTTCTACCCTGAGCGTCATTAGTTTTACCCTCGTCAAGAATCTGAAGAAGGATATTCATAACGTCGGGATGAGCCTTTTCAATTTCATCGAAGAGAACAACTGAATAAGGTTTTCTTCTTACTTTTTCGGTAAGCTGACCTGCTTCATCATAGCCCACGTAACCGGGAGGTGAACCGATAAGTCTTGAAACACTGTGTTTTTCCATAAACTCGGACATATCAAGTCTTATAAGAGTTTCAGGTGTTTCAAAAAGTTCATTTGCAAGTTGTTTTACAAGTTCGGTTTTACCTACACCTGTAGGACCTACAAAAATGAACGATGCAGGTTTTCTTACTGCAGAAATCTGAACTCTGCTACGTCTTATAGCGGCGGCAAGAACCTCAACGGCTTCATCCTGACCAATAATTCTTGCTTTTAATTTATCCGCAAGATTTGAAAGCTTACGCATATCATTCTCGATGATTTTTGATGTGGGAATACCTGTCCAAAGGTTAATTACCTTAGCAACGTCTTCTTCGGTAACGTCATTATCATCGGCTTTGACTTTAACATTGACAATTTCCTTTTCGATTGCCATTTTATCCGCCTTAAGCATTGAAATTGCTTCGTAGTCAGGACCGTTTTCATCGGTAACGTTAAGCAATTCCTCCTCTTGTTCTGCAAGTTCCTCAAGCTTTTGGGTAAGCTTCTGATAGTCGCTTATAGCAACGTTTCTGAGGTTTGCACAAGTACAGGCTTCATCAAGAAGGTCAATTGCTTTATCGGGTAAGAATCTGTCATTAATATATCTTTCGGAAAGCAAAACTGCTCTGTAAACAAGAGCATCGGAAATTTTAACCTTATGGAAATCCTCGTAATATTCCTTGATACCTAAAAGCATTTTATAACAATCGGCAACTGAAGGCTCCTCAACCTTAACAGGTTGGAAACGTCTTTCAAGAGCAGCATCTTTCTCAATATGCTTGCGGTATTCATTGAATGTAGTAGCACCTATAACCTGTATCTGACCTCTGGAAAGAGCGGGTTTAAGGATATTGGCGGCATTCATCGAACCCTCGGCATCACCTGTACCTACAAGGTTATGAACCTCGTCAATAAAGAGAATTATATTACCCTCTGCCTTAACTTCGTCAACAAGACCTTTGATACGGCTTTCAAACTGACCACGGAACTGAGTACCCGCAACAAGAGAAGTGAGGTCAAGAAGATGTATTTCCTTGTCTGCTATACGTGCAGGAACATCACCATTCGCAATCTTCAAAGCAAGTCCCTCGGCAATAGCGGTTTTACCTACACCGGGCTCACCAATAAGACATGGGTTGTTCTTAGTTCTTCTGCAAAGAATCTGTGTAACGCGGTAAATTTCAGTTTCTCTGCCGATAATACGGTCAATTTTACCCTCACGGGCTTTAGCTGTTAAATCGGTGCAATAAGAACCAAGGAATTTACGCTTTGTTTTGCGTTTTTTCTTGTCGCTCTTTTTATCAGTTTCTTCAGGTTCAATATCATCTTCATCTTCGGTTTCGGCATTTTCACCCTGTGGAATAGCATTATTATTTCCACCGAAAAGATTTTGCATAAAGGGCATTGTACCTGCTCCGCCTAACTGAAAATCATCCATATTATCCATAATATCACCGAATTGTTCGCTTACTGCGTCAATATCCTCCTCGGTGATGCCCATATTCTGCATCATCTGTTTTATGGGACCAATATTCATTTCAGAAGCACACTTAAGGCAAAAACCTTCCTGTGTGGTTTTTTCGCCCTCGACCTTTGAAACAAAAATAACTGCAGGGCGTTTTTTGCATTTACTGCATAACATTTTATTATTCATTTAATACTCCCGGGACTTCTTATTTTTTTGAAAATTTATCTTTAAACTGACGGAATGTGTCAGGTAAATAGCTAATGAAAGCAACAATTGTTAGTATTGCCGAAATAGCTACAAGTATCATCATTACAACGGGCGGTAATGTGAATGTAACGTCTCTGAGCAAGCCAACCTCGGGTCCGAAAGCAACTATTACCAACATAATTGCATAGAATGCAAAAGTTGCCACTTTACCAAATATTTCTGCGGCAGAGGGACGAAGATTTAAAAGAAGCATAATACCGCCAAAAACAACCATTATCAACTCTTTTATGATAAACACAAGGAAAATCCAGCTGAAAGCCTTAAGGGTTGCGTCTGTAGCTTTGTTGAAAGAAAGGAAAAGCAATACGGCAAGTGTTATCTGTGTAAGTTTATCGGCAACAGGATCAAGAACCTTACCCAAAGCACTTACCTGATTGAATTTACGTGCAATTTTACCGTCAAGGAAATCGGAGATACCCGAAAGAGCAAGCATAACGATTGCCCATACAGGTTCGCCAACCATAAAGAAATATGCGAACACGGGGATTACGAGAATTCTTAAAACACTTAAGAGATTAGGGATTGTTAAACAACCTTCAAATAAACCTTTCATCTTTAAAACCTCACATTAAATAAAATTGTTAAAGGGATTATTTTCTATTAAAAACTGATAAACACAAGATTTTGAAATAATATTTTCTAACCAAGGAATATCAATTACAAACACAAGAGGGCTAATTATAAAACAAATTATAACTATTGTAATAACCGCCTTTACGATGCCTAAAGCGCCGCCAAGAACTGTATTTGCCTTACCAACCAAAGGTAACTTTTTAACTATTTTACTAAAAAGAATTGATATGTATTTAAGAACAAAAGAAAGAAGAATAAAAAGCACTGCAAAAACAACAACATCGAGAACTGTCATTATGATATCGGAAGCAATATTGTCTATAAATGCTTTTACTATATTTTCATTTGTAAAAAGGTCAAGGTTAATTGAACTTATCGCCGTTTCAAGATTAAAACCAAGACCCTTGGATGCATTTACAACGCCTTCGGGCAAGGAGTTTATCATTGCATCAAGTTTACCTTCAAAAGAAGCGTCCTGCGAAAGATTTGAAATCACTTCCGTAAACTTCAACTCAATTTTATCATATAAAAATGAACTGTATATGAATTCGGACACGGGTTTTGTAAATTTATAAGACAAAAATCCCGAAAGCACCACAGAAACGGTACTTAACAAAGATAACACAAAACCCTTTTTAGCGGTAAAAATTATAATAACTACTGCAACTATACCCAAAACTATGTCAAAAATATAGTTTTCCATAATGCCACCCCTTAGTTACTCAATTCAATTTCGGAGTTACCGTAAGAGAAACATCTTGAAATTTTATCAAGGGAAACTACGAAGACAAAGTCATCTGTAGGTAAAATACCACTTGCCTCCCCTTTGTACTTTATTTCTGAAACTTTATTGCCGTTATAATTGTAAACATATACCGCCTTATCACCTAAAGCAAATATATATTTATCGCTCATCTTCACGTTCTTTATGGAATAATCAGCCTGTATTGTTGTTTTAATCTTGCCGTTGGACTTTAAAAGATGTATTTCAAAAACATTTTCACTACCGTATTTTGCAAGACAAACAAGATATTTACCATTTGTAGCAACATCACAGGAATTAAATTCCGACGAATAATACTTAAGTGATTCTACATACTTTTCATCCTTACGATTTACCGTATATACACCAACATCGGTCAGTAAAGTCAACGTATTATATGACGTAAACTCAATATCAAATGGAACTGCACCTATTATGGTCTGGGTGTTAAGAGGCTCCTTATAATCCACACCAAAATATTGTATATTGGTAAGAAGATTGCCGTTTTTAGCCCCTAACGCCGCAACGCCAACATATTTGCCGTTATCAGAAACGCTTATTGAAACAATGTTTTCATAAGCACAATTCCACTGAAAAATAAGTTTGTTGCTCTTATTATAAACCTCAACTGCACTGGTTGCACCTTCAAATTTTGTGCTTAAGGCATAAGCTCCGTTTTTACCATAATCTGCAGAAATAATAGTGTTTTCCGTCTTTCCCTCATAAACAACCTTTTTTTCATTTATGAGAATGAAGCCGTTACCCCCACGGTCAAAAACAACACCCTTGTCACCATTGACACAAATACCGGGTTTTGCAAATATATGGGGTTGGGAAAACTTCATTTTTCCCTCGGGTGTATATACTGCAACGTTGTCGGTTGTTAATATAACTATACTATCACCAAGAACATCCGTACAAACGGTTGACTCTGTATTAATGAGAATAGGAAATCTTTCATCATTACCGGAAACCGCTACTTTTGCTTTTAACAAAAGCGCTCCCAAAGGAATAACACCCACTGAAGATAATATGTAAACGAATACAAAGGATACTACTAAGGCACCAATAATAATGGCTTTCGCACGTGACTTTGGCGAGAGCTTTGAAACTCTGCGTTCACCTGTATATCCGCTTTTTAATTCGGTAAATTTAACTTTCATTTTCGTCACCTGAAAAGAAAACTTTATTAAGATACAAACCGTCAGGTATAGCAGTAATACCCGCCGCCGTTCTATCTTTTAAAGAGATAATTTGCGGTATATCATCGGCAGAAATTTTACCATTGTTCACATACAATAATGTTCCTGCCATAATACGTACCATATTATATAAAAAACCGTTACCACAAACTGTAAAAACTACAAAATCCCCTTTCCTTTGAACATTGGCGTAGTAAATGGTTCTGACCTTTGAGAGAACCTCCGCACCCGCTGCACAAAAGGATGAGAAATCATGTTCACCCACAAAATGCTGAGCGGCTTTATTCATCAATTCAACATCCATAGGATATTTATGGTTCATAGCCCGTTTATAATTAAAGGGTGATGGGATTTTAGTGTTTTCAAAGTAATAAGTGTATTCTTTTTTTACACTGTCAAACCTTGCGTTAAATTCATAATCAACCTCTGTACAGGAGATAATTGATATTTCACCGGGCAATTTTGCAGAGGCAAGTGCTATCGGGAAACTTTCACAAGGTATTGTGCTTTCGGTTCGCACATTAAAATAATATTCTTTTGCGTGAACTCCCGCATCAGTACGACTGCAACCGATGATATTGGGTTCCTCACCCGTAAGGCGAATCCACGCTTTTTTAATCTCGCCCTGAACAGTAACTGCATTGTCCTGTTGTTGCCAACCATGGAATGCAGAACCGTCGAAAGCGGCTTTAAATAGTAAATTTCTCATATTAAATAATCTTATCAAACAAAATATTAAGTGTTATAACACCTGCAAGAACGAGAAGTGAAACAAAGGTGGCTACTAAATCACGCCACGAGAATTTCATCTGTCGCATTCTTGTTCTGTTGTCACCGCCCGTATAACAACGGCAGGACATAGCATCCGCAAGTTCAATTGCACGTTTAAATGCGGAAACAAACAAGGGGACAAATATCGGAAAAAGTGCCTTGACCTTTTTCAGTAGGTTACCTGATTCAAAATCCGCACCCCTCGCCTTTTGCGCAGACATAATTCTGTCGATCTCATCAATAAGGGTAGGAATAAACCTTAAAGCTATGGTCATCATCATAGCAAAGGTGTGAACCTCAATTTTGAATATCTTAAGAGGCGAAAGCAACTTTTCAATAGCATCCGTCAAATCCGTAGGTGCCGTTGTATAAGTCAGAAGCGAACTGATAAGTAATAAAAGTAATATTCTCGCGGTAATAAAAATTGCAGTAAATACACCTTTATCAGTAATGGTTATAAATTTCCAAGCGAAAAGCACATCGCCATCTTTGATATAATAAAGCTGTAATATGGTCGTAAGAAGTATAATCGGTAAGAGTGGTTTAAAACTCTTAAGAACAAGTTTTATGGGAAGTCGTGAGAAAAGGTATGAAACTATACCAAACAACCATACAAGACCCAATGCCCAGAAGTTACCGCACACAAACACAAGTACAAGGAAAACAACTGTAAAAAGTATTTTACTTCTTGCATCAAGATTATGAACAAAAGATTTCCCGGGAAAATACTGACCGATTGTAATATCTTTAATCATAAGGCGCCTCCTTTCCGGAGGTATGACAGAATTGCATTCTTAGCGCCTTCAACAGTATATTCTGTATCGCCTAAATCAAAGCCTGATTTTTTCAATTCGATGAACAATGAAGTAATTTCGGGAACATCAAGACCTAGCTCGGCTAAACGTTCACCTTGTGAATAAACTTCATCAACCGTACCCTGAAGGGCTATTTCTCCATCATTCATAACAATAACCCTTTGTGCAACCAAGGCAACATCGTCCATATTATGTGAAACGAAAATAACTGTATTACCTGTTTTTTCGTTATAAGTTTTAATTAAGTTAAGTAAATTATTTTTACCCATAGGGTCAAGACCTGCAGTAGGTTCATCAAGAATAAGAATCTTGGGTTCCATTGAGATTACCCCTGCAATGGCAACACGTCGTTTTTCACCACCCGAAAGGTCAAAGGGTGATTTTTCGAGATAATCCTCAGTGAGCCCAACATAATTCAAAGATTCATAAACACGCTTTTTGATTTCTTCATCGGACAATTTCATATTGTGAGGTCCGAAAGCGATATCCTTATAAACTGTGGACTCAAACAACTGTTGCTCAGGATACTGAAAGCAAAGGCCTACGTTAAAACGACATTCACGAAGTGTTTTCTTAGACTCGTAAATGCTTTTACCCTCAAATAAAACATCACCTGAATCGGGCTTTAAAAGACCATTAAGATGTTGTAAAAGTGTACTCTTACCCGAGCCTGTGTGACCTATAACAGCAACAATCTCGCCCTGCTCAAAGCCAACACTTACGCCCTTAAGAGCACCCTTTTCGAAAGGTGTGCCTTTGGAGTATCCGTATATTAAATTTTTAACGGAAATAACGGACATTTTTTTAACCTCTGTTTTCAGCAATCTTTTTAAATTCTTCTGCAAATTCTGTGGGTGTCAAAGGTGTACCACCAATATCCACACCCGATTTTCTTAATTCTTCCGCAAGTTCAAGGGGCTTAGGAACAGTAAGACCGATTGATTTAAGAAGCTCGGCTTTTACGAAAACCTCTCGGGGAGTTCCATCCATACAAACCTTGCCCTCGTTCATAACCACTACCCTATCTGCTTTAACGGCTTCGTCCATAAAATGGGTAACAAGTATGATGGAAATGCCAAGTTCATCTTTCAATCTATGAAGGGCATCCATAACCTCACGACGTCCTAAGGGGTCGAGCATTGCAGTTGGTTCATCAAGAACAATACAATTGGTTTGCATTGCGATAATACCCGCAATTGCAACGCGCTGCTTCTGACCACCTGAAAGACGGTGGGGTTCGTGCCTTCTGTAATCATACATATTTACGATTTTTAAAGCCTCGTCAACCCTCTTGCGTATTTCTTCACGAGGGATACCAAGGTTTTCAGGTCCAAATGCCACATCATCCTCAACAATGGTTGCAACAATTTGGTTATCAGGATTCTGGAAAACCATACCCACATTACGGCGGATATCAATTTCTGAATCTTCGTCCGACGTATCAAAGCCGAATGAATAAACTTTACCATCATTAGGAATAAGTAATGCATTTATAAGCTTTGCCATTGTGGACTTACCTGAGCCATTGTGACCAAGCACACAGGTAAACTGTCCCTCATAAAAATCAAGGGAAAGATTTTTTAAAACATATTCTTCCTCGTCCGAATAACGAAAGGAAACGTCTTTAAATTCAATAATTTTATTCATATCACTTTGACCAAACGGCAGTTGAGCCACAAGGAAGAACAAGCCCACTCTGAGTTACGGGAAGACCGATTTCATCGGCGTAAGCCTTTCCACCAAACCTCTTAGCTACGGTGGAGTTAAGTATGTAACTCATTACTGCAGGTGAAACACCCGCAGTATATGAGTTAATCAAAACTGCAAGTGATTCATCCGTAAGAAGTTCTTTACAACTGTCAACAAAGCCGTATATTTCATTTTCAAGTTTCCATACTTCACCACCGGGACCTCTACCGTAAGAGGGCGGGTCCATTATGATGATGTCGTATTTATTACCACGTCGGATTTCACGGGCAACAAACTTCATACAATCGTCAACAATCCATCTGACACTTCTGTCGGCAACACCAGTTGAAACTGCATTTTCTTTTGCCCATTGCACCATACCCTTTGATGCATCGACATGAACAACCGATGCACCCTTCAAAAGAGCACTTACCGTAGCGGCACCTGTATATGCGAAAAGGTTAAGGACCTTAACATCCTTTCTTCCGCTTTTTTCGATGATATCCCCTACCAAATCCCAGTTACAAGCCTGTTCGGTAAATACACCCGTATGCTTAAAGCCCATAGGCTTTAAATTGAAACGTAAATCTTTGTAACCGATTTGCCATACTTCGGGGATTTTTTTATAAAACTGCCAAGCACCGCCACCCTGATTTGAACGGATATAACGTGCGTGGGCATTTTTCCAAAGAGGATTTTCTCTTTTAGTATTCCATAATGCCTGAGGGTCAGGTCTTATGAGGAAAATATCGCCCCATCTTTCTAACCTTTCACCGTCAGAGCAATCTATAAGTTCATAATCTTTCCAACCGTCGGAAACACGCATTAAAGTAATCTCTCCTTAATAACCTGAGCAATTTCTTGCGCAAGAATATTAATTTTTTCTTCATCTTTACCCTCGAGCATTACACGTACAAGGGGTTCTGTACCTGAAACACGCACAAGAACTCTGCCATCGTTACCAAGTTCTTTTTCTGCGGCTTCAATTGCGTTCTTGATTTCTTCATCTCTGGGGAATCTTGCCTTACCGAAATCAGAAACACGAACGTTAACAAGTACCTGGGGAAATACTTCCATCTCGGAAGCAAGTTCAGAAAGTGATTTACCGGTTTCTTTCATAACACAAAGAAGTTTAAGTGCAGAAAGTTCACCGTCACCCGTTGTGGCAAAATCGCGGAAAATAATATGACCCGACTGTTCGCCACCGATAACAAAATCATTTTCAAGCATATTTTCAAGAACGTAACGGTCACCGACCTTTGTTTTTTCGCAATGAATGTCGTTATCCTCACAGAATTTGAAGAAGCCCATATTACTCATTACAGTTACAACCGCGGCATTGTTTTTGAGTTTGCCTTTGTTCTTCATATGCTTTGCGAAAATGGCAATAAGCTTGTCACCGTCAACAACGTTGCCCTTTTCGTCAACTGCAAGGAATCTGTCCGCGTCACCATCGAAGGCAAGACCTACGTCACAGTTATTTCTCACAACAAAATCCTGAAGAATTTCAAGATGTGTTGAACCGCAGTTTGCATTGATATTAGTGCCGTTGGGATGACACGCCATAAAGAAGCAATCATCACAAAGTCGCATAAATACACGGGGCGCGGTTACTGAAGCGGCACCATTTGAACAGTCAATGGCAATCTTAAGACCATTGAAATTTTCCATACCATATTCTGCCAATTCGTTCTGCGCAACAGTTTTAAGGTAACTTGAGTAGTCGATAATTGATGTTCTTGAACGGATAATTCTACCCACATCACCACCAACTTTAATAGGCGGAACCTGTGTTTTGTCAAGAATAATGCTTTCAATTTCTTCCTCAAGGGCATCGGGAAGTTTATAACCATTACCCTGGAATATTTTGATACCGTTATATTCACAAGGGTTGTGGGATGCGGAAATCATTACAGCCGCATCATACTCGTATTTTTTTACAAGGTAAGCTACTGCAGGTGTCGGAATTTCACCGAGGAGCATTACGTCCGCGCCTACTGAGCAAAGACCTGCAGAAATAGCGGATTCAAGCATCTGTGATGATGCACGGGTATCCATACCGATAAGAACTTTCGGTCGTTTGTTAGTATGCTCAGTAAGAACCATAGCGGCGGCTCTGCCTATCTGCATTGCAAGTTCACAGGTAAGTTCAGAGTTTGCCACACCTCGTGCACCGTCTGTACCAAAAAGTCTACCCATTAATAATCACTCCAAAATTATATTTTATAAAAAATCAATAGGATTCAAAACTACCTTGAGCATTATCGTCAAAAGGCGGATTAATGCCAAGATGACGATACCCTGCAGGGGTTACTTTTCTACCCCTTGGGGTTCTTGCAATAAAACCTAATTGCATAAGATAAGGTTCGTAAACATCTTCTATTGTAACGGATTCTTCACCGATAAGGGCGGCAATAGTATCAAGACCAACAGGACCGCCGTTGTAATTTTCAATCATTGCACGTAAAAGATTTCTATCAACAAGGTCAAGACCAAGTTCATCAATCTCCATACGGCTCAAAGCCTGTTGCGCACTTTCAACGTCAATAACACCGCTACCCATAACCTCCGCATAATCGCGTGTTCTCTTGAGTAATCTGTTGGCAATACGGGGTGTACCGCGTGAGCGTGATGCAATTTCAAGTGCACCGTCTTTTTCGGAATCGATTTTCAGAATATTAGCACTACGTTGAACTATCTTAGCTAACTCCTCAGGTGAGTAAAGTTCAAGTCTTAAAATAACACCGAATCTGTCACGTAAAGGAGCTGAAAGCTGACCGGCTCTTGTGGTAGCGCCGATAAGTGTAAATCGTTTTAAATCAAGACGTATTGAACGTGCTGAGGGTCCTTTGCCGATAATAATATCAAGGGCAAAATCCTCCATAGCAGGATAAAGAACTTCCTCAATACTTCTTGAAAGTCGGTGAATTTCGTCAATGAATAAAACGTCACCGTCATTAAGACTTGTAAGAAGTGCCGCAAGGTCACCGGGCTTTTCAATGGCGGGACCCGAAGTCACCCTGAACTGAACACCCATTTCGTTGGCAACAATACCTGCAAGTGTAGTTTTACCGAGACCCGGAGGACCGTATAACAAAACGTGGTCAAGGGGTTCGTGCCTTTTCTTGGCGGCTTCTATATAAATTTTAAGATTTTCTTTTGCTTTCTCCTGACCGATGTATTCATCAAGAGAATGGGGTCTTAAGGATGTTTCAATATCGCTATCGTCCGAAATATATTCGGGAGCAATAACTCGTTGTTCATCCGCAATAAAAAAATCGTCCATATTTTATTATCTCCTAAAATCTTAAGGTCATATTCTTAAGCGCACCCTTAATAAGGTCTTCAACCGAAAGGTCGGGTGAAAGTTTGCTTACGGCAACGGAAGCCTCTGACTGTGAGTAACCGAGAGCCGTAAGTGCGGCAATTGCCTCGGAAGTATTGCTCATATTGTTAACCGCATTTACTGCCGCAGAGGTTGCAACACTCTGTTCGGAAACGAAAGAAACGTTTGAAATTTTATCTTTAAGTTCCATAATAACTCTTTGGGCAAGTTTGGGACCGACACCATTGGCGGCGGTAATTGCCTTGGAATCACCTGAAGCAACTGCTATAGCAAAGGCATCGGGACTGAGTTCCGAAAGAATTGCAAGTGCAGCTTTGGGACCTACACCTGAAACACCAATAAGCAACTTAAAAGCATCAAGTTCCTGTTCAGTTGCAAAGCCGAATAAATCAAGAGCATCCTCACGCACGTTAAGGTGCGTAAAAACAGTAACGTCGCCATTTTTACCATTAAGAGCGGATAAGGTGTTGCGAGTTGCAAAGCACTTAAAACCAACACCGCCACAGGATAGGGCAAAGGACTGTTCGCCCATATATATTATTTTACCCGTAAGGCTGTAAAACATTTCATTTTCCTCCTAAAATCCCGAGAATTGAAGAACCACTTGCGTGACCATGACAAATAGCAAGAGCGAGAGCATCTGCCGCATCATCGGGCTTGGGAATTTTATCAAGATGTAAAAAAGTTCTTGTCATTTCCTGAACCTGAAACTTTTCGGCTCGTCCATAACCGACGATACTTTGTTTAACCTGCAAGGGTGTGTATTCAAAAATCGGAATACCGAGATTCTGCACTGCAAGGACTATAACTCCCCTTGCCTGTGCAACGTCAATAGCGGTTTTCTGGTTGGTGTTAAAATATAATCTTTCGATACTCACCGCGTCAGGCTTAAACTTTTGAAGCAATTCGGTGATATCGTCATAAATCTTTTTAAGACGCTCATTGAAAGGCATATCTTTATCGGTAGTAACCGCACCATAACCCATTAATGAAAAGTTGTTGCGTTCATAACGGACAATACCGCAACCCACAATTGCATAACCCGGGTCAATGCCGAATATTACCATAAAAACACCACACAATACCGCACTATAATTTTTCAAATTATTATACCATATTATAGTGTAAAATATCAACTGTTTATAACTTATTTTTTTACATATTTAATATTGTTTACAGAAGGTAAAAATATGTTGATTTTAGTCGATTTTACTGATATAATTGAATTGATAAAATCCGAAAGGCGGAGAAATTATGGCTAAAAAACCTGATGCCAACAAAATCATACTTATTATCGCGGCAGGATTGATTGCAATAGCAGTTCTTATAACATGCGTAGCATCAATTTACGAGCATTCCTTAAAGGATAAGGGCGAATCAAAACCCGACGTAAGCGTTTCCGAAACAGTAAAAGATACTGAAAAAAATCCTGACACAACCAAACCCGCACAAAACAAACCGCAGACAACAAAGCCCTCTGCAACTGCAGGTAAAAACGGTGCAGGTAAATATAAAGTTATAACAAAAGATGACCCCTTGGGTATCCGCATTCAGGCGGCAAAAGACTCCGAACGCGTTAGCGAAATCCCCAAAGGTGGCGAAGTTGAAATCCTTACAGTTTTTGACAAATGGGGTTACGTAAACTACAACGGCGTAGGCGGTTGGGTCGCTATGGAATATGTTGAACTCGTTTCCGCAACAAACGTAACTGTTAAACACGAACCCGGTAAATACATCATCGCAACACAGGATGACCCCCTCGGCATCAGAACAAAGCCCGAGCAGGATGCCGAACGTGCAGGTGAAGTTCCCAAAGGCGAAACAGTTGAAATCCTCGCAGTTTACGGCGAATGGGGTTATGTAAATTACAACGGTACTAACGGTTGGCTCTCATTCCAGTACCTCAAAAAAGCATAATTTATGTATATTTGTAACGATTGTCCGAGAAAATGCAACACAGAAAGAAAAGCTCTTACCCACAAAGGTAAGGGCTTTTGCCGTATGGGTGAAAATCCCGTTATTGCACGTGCAGACCTTCACTACTGGGAAGAACCGCCAATAAGCGGCAGTAACGGTAGCGGTACCGTATTTTTCACAGGATGTAATTTACAATGCATCTTCTGTCAGAACGAAAAAATAAGCCGTGGTAAATTCGGTAAGATTATTACTGTTGATGAATTAAAAGAAATCTACCAAGAGCTTATTTCCAAGGGTGCTCACAACATTAATCTTGTTACAGGAACCCATTTTATTGATGCTATTGTTAAATCGTTGGATAAACCCCTCCCCGTCCCCGTAGTGTACAACTGCGGAGGTTACGAAAATGTGGAGGCTTTGAAAAAACTTGATGGCAAGATTGACATATATCTTCCCGACTTAAAGTATTCCGATAACGCACTTGCAAAAAGATATTCAAACGCACCCGATTATTTTGAAATTGCAACAAATGCAATAAAAGAGATGTACCGTCAGGTGGGCTCCCCTGTTTTTAATGATGATGGTATTATGTTAAAGGGTGTTATTATCCGTCACCTTATTTTACCCGGTCAACTTGATAACACAAAAATGGTAATTGATTGGGTTAAAAACAACTTCAATGACGGAGAGGTGCTTTTCAGTCTTATGAGTCAATTTACACCAGTTAAGACTTGTAATATTGATTCACTTAACAGAAGACTTAACCAAGAGGAATACGACGAAATAGAGCAATACCTTTACGACTCGGGTATTGAGGACGGATTTATGCAGGAATTATCCTCTGCCTCTGAAGAATACGTGCCACCCTTTGAAATAGGTGGAATTTTAGAATAAATAAGTAACCAAACACCAACAACGCCATATTATGTATTGAAGTTTTACCGAAATTAACTTCAAATAATTTTCAGGAGGCATAATATGGCTGACAAAAAGACTTTTCCCGGAAATGACCTCAACCATATCAAAGAAGCCATCTGCGTTGACACAAACCGTGTTTACGATTCCTGTGCCGACAAAGATTGCCTTACGGATTTAAGAGTTTACCTTACGGACTGCAATCAAAATATTCTTGAATCCGCCACATCGGTTCGTCCCAGATGTGCACAGATACTTAACTGCGTTATTGAAGTTGAAAAAGTGCCTTTTAACAAAGGTTGCTACTCCGTTGACCTTACATTCTTTGTGAAAGTTACCCTTGATGCTTTCACCTGTCCCACTTCACCCCCCTGCACTTTTGAAGGTCTTGTGACATTCAATAAAAAGTGCATACTTTACGGAAGCGACGGCAATGTTAAAATCTTTACATCGAGTTACGTTTGCAACGGTAACGACGAGCAAATGCCCGTTACAAACTCCAACCCCAAAGCCAAGGTACAATGCGTTGACCCAATAGTGCTTGATGCTAAAATCTGCAGAATATGCGATTGTTGTAACACTTTGGGCGATTGTTGTGACTGTGTACCCCGAAACATCTGTTGTTGCTTTGACGGTAATTTCGGAAATTACGGCGAAAAGGCTATCAAGGTTACCTTGGGTGTTTTCACCATTATTCAGCTTGAACGTGATGTGCAGATGTTGATACCTGCTTACGACTTCTGCGTTCCTACCAAAGAATGTTGTTGCGATACTGAGGACCCCTGTGACACATTCAGAAGAATCAGCTTTCCCATTGACGAATTCTTCCCACCCAACAGTAACGACGGCAATTGCGGCTGCAGCTGCTCTTACACACCAAATAACAACTGTGGTTGCGGTAAATAAAAGATTACGGAGATATAGGTTTCCCTATATCTCCGTTTTTTTATCCCTCATAAACGATGTTATCCTGAATCATTTGGTCAATATTTTCCTTATCATACCATTGACCTTCAATATCCACCTTGGTTTTAACATCCTTGCCCTCAATGGCAAAGATACATTGCTCAACTGCATTGTAACCGATGTTATATGAGTCCTGTGCTACTGCACCAATAAGTTTTGATTTTGAATCCTTATTCTTAATCCATTCAATCTGCTTGGTACCTGCATCGAAGCCACTGAACACAATGCCGTCATACTTCCCCTGATTTGCGGCGATAGCATCACTAACCTGTTTTACAACACCCTCGTTTGACATAAATACCGCTTTGCATTTTTTCTCCACAAGAGCGTTTAAAGCATCAATATACGCGTTGTTTGAGTCACCGGGCTTTACCTCTTTTTCGATTTTATATTTACCCTTTGTGCTTTCGTCCGCATCTGCAAGTTCCGTAAATTTTTCGGTAAATCCTGAAACTCTATCAATACCTGTCTGCGTTTCGTCGTGTTGAATTACGCCTATAACATAGGTGTCCTTACTCTTTGAAATATCCTCTTTTATAGCCTCATAAAAATGCTCTGCATTAAGTGCCGCCGCATCTTTATTTGATGTGGCAACAGTTGAAACAATAGGGTTTTTATTCTGT
>JAZRFO010000152.1:0-9136 GCA_045643685.1 Acutalibacteraceae bacterium | reverse complement strand
GGTGAAATCAGACCCGCAGAATTAGAATTGCTCGAAAAACTCAGAGCAGAAAGAATCCCCGTGGTTCTTGCCATAAATAAAATTGATATGGTTGCGGACAAGCAGGAACTTATGTCAAGAATTCTTGAACTTACTCAACTTCTTGATTTTCATGCGGTGGTGCCCGTAAGTGCCCGCGACGGCGACGGTATGAATGCCCTTAAAGGTGAGCTTATGAACCTTGCGGAAGATTCCGAATTCTTCTTCCCCGAAGATACTTTAACAGACCAGCCCGAGCGTGTGCTCGCTTCCGAGATGATTCGTGAAAAGCTTCTTCACCGACTTAACGAGGAAATCCCCCACGGTATTGCCGTTTCTATTGAGAAAATGCGTGAACGTGAGGACAAGCCCATTCTTGACGTTGAAGCAGTAATTTACTGCGAACGTGAAAGCCACAAGGGTATAATTATTGGTAAAAAGGGCGCTATGCTCAAAGAGGTATCAACTAACGCACGTCACGAACTTGAACAGTTCTTTGACTGTAAAGTGAACCTTCAGTGTTGGGTAAAAGTTAAAGAGGACTGGCGCAACCGCGAAGGCCTTATACACAATTTCGGATTGGATTAATTTAACTTTTTTATTAACTGTATAAACCCACTCCCGTTGAATAAAATATTATTACAGATATTTGGGTGGGAGTGGTGTTATGGATGAAAATGAACTTTGGCAACGGTTTTGCGAGGGTGGTAAGGTAGCCGATTACCTTGAGTATCGTAACTGTGTAAATGCCGTAAATAAAACGGAGTTGCTTGAACGTGATAAAGATAACCGCACCGGGTCTTGTAATAAGGGAACAGAGTATCGGTGAAGCCGACAGACTGATAACTGTGCTTACGGCACAGTATGGAATTGTACGCGCTTTTTCAAGGGGTGCTAAAAAAACAAAAAGCAAAAAACTTGCAGCAACCTCGCTCCTTGCATACTCGGATTTTACATTTGTTAAAACCAAAGATGCCTATTCCGTTGAGGATGCGTTGGTTAAAGAGGTGTTTTTTGAACTCCGTCAGGACGTTGAAAAAATGGCGTTGGCTCAGTATTTTTGTGAACTTGCCAACGAATTTTGTGATGAGGATTATGAGTCGGGGGAGGTTCTCCGACTTTTTCTTAATGCCCTTTGGCTTTTAAAAGGTGACAAGAAAAAGCCCGTGTTTATTAAAAGCGTTACGGAAATGCGGTTAATGTCACTCAGCGGATATATGCCCGCTCTCGTAGGCTGCGATAATTGTGGTGAATATGAGTCAAACACAATGTATTTTTCACCTGAAAGCGGTAAGATTTATTGCGAAAACTGTTTACCTATGGGTCAGCGTTACAGTGTAAATGCTTCGGTAATACAGGCAATGCGGTATGTTTCACTTTCGGATTTTGAAAAGATTTTTTCTTTTACTTTAACCGATGACGCCTTAGAAAACTTTGCTCAGGTGAGCGAAGGCTATTTGCTACATAAAACCCAACGAAAATTTAAGACACTTGATTTTTACAGGACTTTAACATTATGAATGAAATGACTAAGCATTTAAAAGCAATTGAATTTGATAAGGTTTTGGAGCTTCTGTCGGTGCGTGGTTGTAACGACGACGCAAAGGAAATTATTATGCAGTTGCGTCCCGAAACTGAAATAAACAAGGCACTTCGTCTTATGAAAATGACGGAGGATGCCTACATATTACTTGCAAAGCACGGCGGACCCTCATTCGGTGGTCTTAAGAACGTTACAAACTCCCTGTCAAGAGCCGCGTCAGGTGGTGTGCTTTCTATGAAAGAACTCCTTGATATTGCCAGTACCGTAAGAGCGGTACGTTCTATTTGTGAGTGGCGTAGCAACAGTGGACAGAATGAACTGAGTATTGATATATACTTTAATTCTCTTATGCCCAATAAGTACCTCGAAGACAAAATAACTTCCGCTATTTTATCCGAGGATGAAATGAGTGACAATGCATCATCCGAACTTGCATCCATCCGCCGACAGATAAAAAATAAAGAAAACAGTGTACGCGACCAACTTGAAAAGCTTATACGTTCACAGAATTTAAAGAACGTTTTACAGGATGCGATTGTAACCCAACGTAACGGAAGATACGTTGTGCCTGTAAAAAGTGAACACAGAGCATCGGTGTCGGGTCTTGTTCACGATACTTCTTCTACAGGCGCTACTGTCTTTGTAGAACCTGCAGGGGTAGTTGAGGCAAACAACGATATACGTGTTTTAAAGGGCAAAGAGGCTCAGGAAATTGAGCGTATTTTATACGAACTTTCAGTTGAGGCGGGGAACTTCGTCGAAGAAATAAAGGGCAGTTACGAATGTGCCGTAGAAATCAACGTTATATTTGCAAAAGCCCACCTTGCATATCAGATGAAAGCCTCCGTTCCTGTTCTTAACGATAAGGGGGTAACGGAATTGCGTAAGGCAAGACATCCTCTTATTGACCCTAAAAAGGTTGTGGCTACTGATATAAGACTTGGTTCGGATTTTGATACACTTGTTATTACCGGTCCCAACACGGGCGGTAAAACAGTGGCAATTAAAACGGTGGGTCTTTTATCGGCTATGGCGGCCTCGGGACTTATGATACCCACCGCCGACGAAAGTAAAGTCAGCGTTTATGACAACATACTCGTAGATATAGGTGATGAACAGAGCATTGAGCAGTCTCTCTCAACCTTTTCATCCCATATGGTGAATATTGTAAATATACTTAAAAAGGCAAATGAAAAGAGCCTTGTGCTTATAGACGAGTTAGGTGCGGGTACGGACCCTGTTGAGGGTGCGGCTCTTGCTATGGCTATATTGGAGCAACTCCATTTTCAGGGAGCTAAAATTGCCGCAACAACTCACTATGCGGAGCTTAAGGCTTATGCACTCCAGACATCCCGTGTGGAAAATGGCTCCTGTGAGTTTGACGTTAACAGCTTAAGACCCACTTACCGACTTCTTATAGGTATTCCCGGTCGTTCCAATGCTTTTGCCATATCTGAGAGATTAGGTATAGATAAAAGTATTATTGACAGAGCAGGGGAACTTGTTTCTTCTGAAAACGTGCGTTTTGAAGACGTGGTTGATATGCTTGAAAAAAGTCGTCTTGAAATGGAAAACGAACGCACAATAGCTCGTGAAATTACCGAGGAAGCAAAGAAAGATAGGCAGAAAGCGGAAAATCTTCTCAAAGATGCTCAATTCAGACACGAAAGAGAGATTGAGAATGCAAGGGGCGAGGCTTTAAGAATTGTTGAACATGCAAGACGTGAAGCAAATACTCTTCTTAACGAGGTTGAAAAACTTAAGAAAGAGGCAAAGGAAACCAAGAATGCTGCCGACCTTGCAAGACGTGCAAAAAGCACCGTGAATTCACATCTTGACTCCATTAACAGTGCAATTAATCCTGTTTTTGACAGTAGCGATGACAATGACGATTACACATTGCCCAGAGCCCTTGAGATAGGTGATACGGTATTTTGCAAAACCATCGGCAAAAACGCAAGTGTTACCGCCCTTAAAGATAAAAAGGGTAATGTGGAAATTGCCGCAGGTATGCTTAAAATGAGGGTTAAAGAGGAGTCCTTGCGACTTGTGGACAAACCTAAAAAAGAAAATAAAGCAAAAAAACAGGTTAATATCGGCAGAGTTACGGGAGATAGCCGTGCATCTATGCAGATAAATAACCGTTGCGATTTAAGAGGTCTTATGGTGGACGAAGCCATTATCGTTCTTGATAGATTTCTTGATGATTTACTTCGCTCGGGACTTACCGAATGTACCATTATACACGGTAAAGGTACAGGCGCCTTAAGAGCAGGTGTTACTCAATACCTTAAATCCGACCCGAGAATCAGAACCTTCCGATTGGGAACATTCGGCGAGGGTGAAAATGGTGTAACAATAGCAGAGATAAAATAAAAAACTCTGTCATCCGAAAGGGTGACAGAGTTTTTTTATGCTATATAAAATTCAACTTTTGAAAAATCAAGTTTTTTCAAATCATCTTTATTGATTGAGAGATATGCGATTTTTTCAGTATCCGCAAGGAATGAGGGCATATTGTCATCAAGTGGGTCGTATTGAAGAAGGAAAACGTTTTCGCCATCTTCCACAATAAGTCTTGTACCGTCCTCTGCATTTTCTGTTTCAAAATAATCAATGGAATACTCGGTATCTGTGTCACCAAGAAAATCGAAACCTGCATTGAAATCGTCAATAAGGGTATCGGGTTCACCATTGCAGTAACGGACGTTAGGTATAAACTGACCGTCTTCAAAAGAAAGAAAAATGTAAATAAAACCTTTTTGCGGTAATAAGCCATTTTTATCGTATTTTTTGAATTCGGATATTTTTAACTGACAGAAGAAGAAATCTTCATCATTTATTGTACCGTCCGAGAGCCATTCTTCGGGCATTGTTGGTGCGCCGAAAAATTTACTTGTCCCGGGGTCATATTCGCCGTGGGCCTTTTCAACTGTAATTCCTATCATCAGGCAACCCCCATATATTCTTCTAGAACCAGACCGCTTTGCTTTAATTCTTTGGCGGTTTCAACACCAACATAACGCCAGTGCCAGGGTTCGTAAATAACCTTTGTGATATCTTGTTTGTCTTCAGGATATCTCATAATAAAACCATAATCTGCCGCATTTTCCTGAAGCCATTTGAATTCTGCTGTATCCTCGAACCACTCGTCTACACATACAATATCCATTGCGTAGCCAAGGTTGTGTTCGGAACTTCCGGGTGGCATAATGATTGTAGCCGCTTTTACTTTAGCTTCGTCGTAAGAATAACCCTGGCCTACGTAGAAATCAATTTTTCTGTTGTAGTTGCGCTCCTGTGTTTCATACGAACGGTAGCCTGAGCAGGGAGTGAGTGTAACGCCGTCTTTAAGAGCGGCATCGTACATTTTTTCGTAATGCTCGGCAACTTTTCTGTCAAGTCTTTCACCGCTACCGCAAACGTAAACAAGGTCGGGTGAATACGAATCCGGAATACGATAACCTGAGTTCACAAGTGTAAGGTGCCATTTTTCTTCGTCTATTGTGATAATCGTGGGATTTTCAATAGTTCCGGGAACCTCTGCCTTTGGGGGTTCGGTTGTAGCTTCAGTTGTAGCTTGAGTGGGTGCGGAAGTGTCAACAGGCTTGATTGTACCGGGTTTCTGAGTAGCATCCACGGGCTTTGCGCCTTGCTGCGACACCACTTCGCCACTTTCTACAGTGATAAGGTCTTTGCGGAGTTTGGTGTTTCTTGCGTGAACCGCAATGCAAACAACACTTACAAAAAGTGTGATACAAGCCAACACAACACAAAGGAATTTAAGTGCGTTGGATTCACGTGCTTTTAAAGATTTTTTATCGGGTAAACCGTTTTTGTTCATTTCAATCATGGTGTATACCTCTTTTCCTAATTTAGATTATATTTCATAAAACATCAAATGTCAATTGCCTTAGTTATATTTATATATATGGTAATTGGTTGATAAACACAAAGAGAGTGTGTGAGTTTTGTTGTATTTGCACAAAGATAAAAAAATCGTAAAAATGTCTGTTGTTAATAGCTTTTTTGTGTTATAATCACAGGGTGAATAAATAAGTAAAGTCGGTATTTATCGACATTTGCAACAATTATCGAAAGGGGTAAAACCTTTATGAAACGTATTTTAACAGTATTAACCGCACTTCTAGTAATCAGTGCAATGCTTGTGTCTTTTGCGGCTTGCGGCTCTGACAAGAAAGATGGCGAAGTTACCGAAACCGAAACTCAGTTTGTTACAGACGTAGCTGAGTATACCGAGAGCGCAACTCCTGTTGGTCACAGCAGTGAAGCAGTTCTTGATTACTTCAATAACATTGTTAACGGCGTTAAAACTCAGAAACCTGCTCTTTCATACAGATTTGAAATCAATGTTCCTGATGACATCAAGGTTACCAAGAAAGGTGCCGAGGATGCAGAGGAAATTGACGAATCACTTTCTGCTATCAATGACGCAGCAAAGGGTATCAAAGACTTGTTTCTTAAAAACATCAAGGAAAAATCAGGGGACGTTCCTTTTGGTGGAGATAATACAGAGTTCCTTCTTGTAAAAGGTGAATCATGGGCATCAAAGCTCACAGTTAACGATATCGACTACGCTACAATCAAAGAAGTAGGAGATTACTACTACATTACAATCGCTTTTGCAGATATTGCAGAAGATGAAAATGCAGACGTTCTTGCTAAGGCTTTTGACCTTCGTGATAAAGAGGATGTTCTCGCTTCCGAAGAAATTGCAAAAACTGCAGAGTATCTTAAACTCAACGATTACACAGTTTCTTACACAGATTGCAAAATCACAGCAAGAGTAAACAGACTTACTGACGAAGTTGAAAACATTAACTATCGCAAAAATGCAGTTGTTGTTGCAGATATGACAGGTGCAGGTTCACTTGAGTCTTACGGTGATGTAAGCGTTATCTTCAATCTTGAGGACGTAGCTGATTACAATATGACATGGACTACAGAACTTCCCACAAGTCCCCTTGAAACTTCAACAGAGGCTTAAGGTTACTTTAAATTATTTCAGAGGTGTTACACTTGAATAAAAAAATAATTGCCGTTCTTCTTGTGGCAACCGTACTCTTTATGTGTGTGTTTGCCGCCTGCAATAAGAATGAGGAAGAAGAAGGCATATACGTAAAAAATAAAGATATCGACTTTGTTACCGATGAAAATGGTGAAAAGGTTCTTGACTCCGAGGGTAGAATCATTGTTTACGCTACCGATGAGGATGGCAAGAAAATCAAAGATGATAATGGCGAATACGTAACTCAGGCACAGGAATTCCAACCTATTGAAGATGATGGTGTTATCGAAGATTTAGGTTTCTTCTTTGAACTTCCCGATGGTTGGAAATCAACTAATGAGTTCGGTGTGTTCGAAAATAAAGATGCAAATCAAGTGCTTGAAATTTCGATCGTTAAGCAATTGTATGATGATTATTATGAAGGCACCAAAGAAGATTATGCGGAATTAAGTAAACTTGATGGTGTCACAGCTACTTGGAACGAGGATGTAGACCTTGGTGAGGATTTTAAAGGTCTTTGTCGCTTTACTATGGGAACCGAAGAGGGTATCATTGTTATGTACTTCTTTGAAAATTCCAAAAACCTTTACAAGGTTCGTTTTATAGCAGAGGATAATATTGACACTGCTATCGCAGATAGTGAAGCAATGCTTAAGCTTATGACTTTCAAGCCTTACGCATACTACACCGATATTACTGCTAAAACAACAGAAACAACTGAGACTCCCCTTACAATGGCAGTTGCAGACTAAATTAAAAATAATTAACGGCTACATCGGAGAGATGTAGCCGTTGTTTTTTGCTTTATTAATAAGAAAACAGGTTTTAGTTTATTTTTAAATTTTGTTTTTGATGATTTTATGTGTTGCCATATAAATTGAGGGTACAAGAATAACCGCTGCAACGAGTTCAATGATACCGTTAACGCTTATAAGAATTGTAATAATTGTTTCAAGTGTCTGTGTCACACCTGCGGTGATTGTTTCAAATCCGTTGAATACGTTGAGTGCGGTAATAACCAACACTGTATTGGTAAGAGTACCAACAATTGTACCAAGACCAACGTATATGGGTTTGGGGATTTTTGTTTTAGCTAATCCGTAAACGATTAAACCAACCACAAGACCAACTATTACTCGGGGTAATACGGAAATTATCGGATTCTGGAAGGGGATGTTTACGAGAATAGGTTCCATAAAAGCTTTAACTAAACAAAGCATTCCCCACACACCGCCTAAACCGGCACCGTAAGCGGGTCCTAACATTGCAGAGCCCAGAATAACAACGATGTGTATAGTTGTTATTGAAATTGTGTTACCAATTGTAATGTAGCCGAAATTCGGTGTGAATGTCATAACGACTATCAATGCCGAAAACAGGGCGAACAAAACAAGACGGACAAGTTTTTGTTTTTTCTTCATAATAAAACTCCTTTGCTACTATTCCTTGCGGATATAATGCATTTAATGTTGTTTTACCTGTTTTTCTTATATATAATCAAAAGCCCCTGAAGAACAAGGTCTTTGTTATAAATGATTTCTTTTTCGCAACAAGCTACAATTTCTTTTGCAAGACCACCTGTTGCAACCATTGTTTTAATAGGTTTGCCCAATTCTTTTTCAATTCTTGAAGCCATACCGTCGAGCATCGCGGCATTGCCGAAAACAGTACCTGCTTTTATACAGTCGATTGTGTTTGTGCCCCAGGCGTGTTCGGGTGCGGAAAGCTCGATTGCGGGTAATTGAGAAGTTCTCATTGATAACGCGTCAAGTGAAATTCCAATACCCGGAGCAATAGTACAACCTGCGAAAACACCATTTTCATCGATTAAGGAGATTTTTGTAGCAGTACCCAAGTCCATAACAAGACAGGGTAATTCATACTTACCAAGGGCGCCTACTGCACCGGCAACAAGGTCTGCGCCGACCTCTTTGGGGTTGTCGGTGGCTATTTTAAGACCATTTTTAACCCCCGCGGCAACTATTATTGCTTCGCAACCCGTAACTTTCTGAATAGCGTTTTTGAAAATTCGGGTAAGTTCGGGAACAACTGAACTTATAATAGCACCCTCGAATACAGTGCCGATATTTTCTAATTCAAATATAGCACGTAATTCAATGGCGTATTGCTCAGCGGTCCTGTGGCGTTGGGTAGCCATACGGGATATGCACACTGGTATATCGTTATCGTTTTCAAAAAAACCTAATGTGATATTGGTGTTGCCTATATCTGCAGTGAGAATCAAAAAAATCACCCTTTTCTTACTGTGTAAGAACAAATTATAAAAGAATTATACACTATTTGCACAAAATAAGCAATAAATTTTTAAAACATCCTACAAAACACTTTAAAAGTCAAAATATGTGTGGTATAATTCTACAGTAAATTTTTTATTTAAGGAGATGTGTTCTTATGAAAAAGTTTTTCGGAGAATTCAAAGATTTTATTGCTAAAGGTAACGTAATTGACCTTGCAGTCGGCGTTATTATCGGCGGTGCCTTTTCAGGTATCGTAACAAGCCTTGTAAACGATATTGTTACACCTCT
>JAZRFO010000151.1:0-1953 GCA_045643685.1 Acutalibacteraceae bacterium | reverse complement strand
ATACAAAGGGTATCAATCTTGACACCGTAACAGGCGCGGAGTGGGATTAAGCAAAAATATTTTCGGGCAGAAGATTTTTCTTCTGCCTTTTTTGTTAATAAAAAAACTCCTTGAGGCTCATACCTCAAGGAGTAACTTTTTATATTTAATTATTCTTCAATCTGACCTGCCTTAACAGCCTCAAAGTCATCAAGGATTTCCTGTGAAGGAGCCTTTGTAAGAAGTGAAACAACAACTATAACAATTGATGAGAAAACGAAAGCGGGAAGAAGCTCGTAGATATTCCAGATACCGCCGAGGGGTCTGATAACAAGCTTCCAGAAGAATACCATAACACCACCGCTTATCATACCTGCAATAGCACCTGCTCTGTTGATGCGCTTCCAGAAAAGTGAGAAGATCATAAGAGGACCGAATGTTGCACCAAAGCCTGCCCAAGCAAATGAAACAATCTGGAAGATAACGCTATCTTCATCAAGAGCGATTACAACAGCAATAAGCGCAATAACAAGAAGTGTAATTCTTGTCATAGTCATAATCTGCTTATCTGTTGCATCCTTCTTAACAACATCCTTGTAGATGTTCTTTGCAAATGCAGATGCAGAGATAAGAAGATATGAGTCAGAAGAGCTGATAGTAGCAGCCAAGATACCTGCCATAACGAAACCTGCAAGAATGGGAGGAAGGAAGCTTGTGGAGAGAGTGATAAAGATGCTCTCTGCAGATGAAGCAGTAAGATGTGCTACGGGGAAAATCTTTCTGCCAACGATACCGATAAATACTGCAACAGCAAGTGAAATAACTACCCAAACAGTAGCGATTCTTCTGGACATCTTGAGTTCTGATTCCTTGCGGATAGCCATAAAGCGGAGAAGAACCTGAGGCATACCGAAGTAACCGAGACCCCATGCAAGAGTTGACATAACTGTCAAGGGACCATAATTGACTTTTTCACCGAACTGAGGCACACCGTTTACAACAACCTGCTCACCTGCTTCATTAAGCTCGGGTGAAGCCATACCGAAAAACTCGAAGAAACCGCCAATATTCTGTGCGTTCTCTACAATGGCGTTAATACCGCCTGCCTTAACAACACCAACAATAACGATTATTGTAAGCGCAACGAACATTACGATACCCTGCATAAAGTCTGATGCACTCTCTGCAAGGAAACCACCAAGGATTGTGTAAACAAGCACGAAAATCGCACCCACAATCATCATGGGAATGTAGGGAGCATCAAAAAGTGTTGCGAAAAGCTTACCGCAGGTAACGAAACAGCTTGATGCATATACTGTGAAGAAAATAAGGATAAACAATGCAGAGATTGAAACAATAACCTTTTTGTTCTCACGGAAACGGTTTGAGAAGAATTCCGGCAATGTGATTGAGTTATTTGCTCTCACGCTATATCTTCTGAGACGTCTTGATACAACAAGCCAGTTAATGTATGTACCAACTGCAAGACCGATTGCAGTCCATGCAGCATCAGCGAGACCGCACCAATATGCAACACCGGGAAGACCCATAAGAAGCCAACCACTCATATCGGATGCCTCCGCACTCATAGCAGTAACCCAGGGGCCAAGTGAACGTCCACCGAGGAAGTAGTTCTCGGAGTTTTTGTTTGCACGCTTCGCAAACACAAGACCGATAACGATAACAACTGCCATGTATATAATCATAGCAATTAAAATCTGTGTGGATTTTTCCATAATTTCACTCCTAAAAATAAGATACTGACTATATTAACACAAAATGCAAACATATTCAACAATATTTTGAATTTATTTCATATTTATGTATAATTATCCATTATCAACCCAAATCAATATGATGAACACGGACGTAATCTGTGTCTATCGTGCTGGAATACACGGAGGAATTGGTGTAATAAGCCAAATCCTGAAAATAATCCTTGTACCTAACGTCATCCTTTTCAAAGCTTTTCAC
>JAZRFO010000150.1:0-1835 GCA_045643685.1 Acutalibacteraceae bacterium | reverse complement strand
CTTTCTCTTCCCCGTTTATCCTCGGCAGGAATTATTGTTAATTCTTTTCGCGTTTTATGTAGTAGTTATGTACGTCTATAATTTCGTCTTTGAGAGAGTCAACCTTGTCTCTAAGAGTTTCTACTTTGTCTTTGAGAGCGCCGTTATCTATGAGAAGGGCATCTCGCTCGGCTTTGAGGGCAACAAGCTCTGCTTGCAGGGACACAAAACTTCTGTCGCCCATATAGAATATTTCCCAAAGTTCAACGCCGAGGGGCTTGCACAAGTCCTCTAAGGTGTTTACGCGAGGGGAATCCTTTTCTGGATTTTCAGGATGAAGAATGCGAGCGATGGTGTCAATGGAAACACCGCTCTCCTCTGACCACTTTTTGTTTGTGATATTTTTTTCTTTCCTAAGTTCTTCAAGTCTATTGCGATACATATGTAAAATATCCTTTCTACAGGCAAATTAGCGTAACCGATACGGAAATATGCCTATTTGCACAGCAAATTACCGAGCGAAAACGGCAAATATACTTATTGATTTTCGTTCATTGCCGATGTATAATTTAGCCGAAGAAGCTAAACTGATTTATTTTACCACATTTTTTAACTTTTGTCAAGAAAGAAAGGATTTACCAAAATGGAGGACGACGGACACGATCTCAAGTCTCTTATCGGGGAGGCTCTTAACGAATGCGAAGACGAGGAGCTTCTTGATCTTATTTACAAGCTACTAATTACCTGCAACCAACAATAACTGCTGTAATGATTTTATGGATAAAATTATGATTTTCTCACTTATTCTTTTTACGACAACCTATGTGCTTATGCTGGCGTTAAGCAAGTATCGTACATATATCGCTCTTGGTTCTGCCGTTATATTTATAGTCAGCGGTATGCTTCCACCTAATCAGGTGCTCAGTGCAATTGATTTTAATGTTTTGCTTATGATTGCAGGCTCTATGGGGCTTGTACAGCTATTTATCAACAGTAAGATGCCCGACCTCATCGCCGAGATAATAATAAGTAAGGTGAAAAATGTACAAACGGCTGCCGTTGCCCTTACTCTATTTGCAGGAATTATCTCCGCCGTTGTTGATAACGTTGCTACTGTATTAATGGTTGCGCCTATTGCAATTCAGACCTGCAAAAGGCTTAACACTAACCCCGTGCCGTTCATTATTGGTATTGCGGTTTCCTCTAACCTACAGGGTGCCGCTACTCTCGTTGGCGACACTACCTCTATTATGCTCGGTGGCGAAGCTGGAATGAGCTTCCTCGATTTCTTCTGGTATCAAGGTAGACCTAGTATATTCTTTGCTGTTGAGCTTGGCGCAATCGTTTCGGCATTTATTATTGCCTTTGTTTTTAGAAAGGAAAAGCAGCCTATTCCTAAGCAGGAAGCTAATACGAAGGTAAACGATTACGTTCCCACCGTTCTGATCCTCGCAATGCTTGCGCTTCTTATAGGTACATCATTTGTTAAAAACAAACCCGAGATTACTAACGGTCTTATCTGTTGCACACTACTTATTGTCGGTCTTATATACAATGCTATTAAGTATAAAACCAAAGAATCGGTTCTCGGCCCCATAAAGGCTATTGATTTCCAAACTCTCGGTCTGCTCCTCGGCCTTTTCATTATGATTGGTGGTATCACTGAGCAGGGAGTGATTGACGAAGCGGCTAAGCTTCTCGCTAAGCTTGGTAACGGTAACGAATTTCTTCTCTTTACAATTATAGTGTGGGGATCGGTTCTTATCTCTGCATTTATTGACAACATTCCTTACGTTGCAACAATGGTTCCAATTATCACGGGACTTGGTATCAATCCTACATTGCTTTACTTCGGC
>JAZRFO010000149.1:0-4051 GCA_045643685.1 Acutalibacteraceae bacterium | reverse complement strand
CATTTTTAATTGCAATATCTAAACCGCCTGAAAGCTTTTCGGGGTTTGTGATTTTTGCAAGGTTTTGTCTTTCTTTCCCTAAAAGGGTATCGTTTTCGTCTATGATACCGCGCTTGTCAACGAGCACCATATTTTTTGCACCTGCGGCAATAAGCATTTTTGAAATTGCCGTACCTGCGGCACCAAGACCGTTAACAACTATTTTGACATTCTCTATTTTTTTACCCACAACGCGAAGTGCGTTGATTATACCTGCAAGGACTACAACTGCCGTACCGTGTTGGTCATCGTGGAAAATGGGAATGTCGCAACATTCTTTAAGCTTCTTTTCAATCTCAAAGCAACGGGGTGCGGCAATATCCTCAAGGTTTATACCGCCGAAGCTGCCTGAAAGAAGATAAATTGTTCTTACAATTTCATCAACGTCTTTGGATTTTATACAAAGGGGGAAGGCGTCAACATCCGCAAATTTTTTGAACAGTGCGCATTTACCCTCCATAACGGGCATACCTGCCTCGGGACCGATGTCACCAAGACCTAAAACGGCAGTGCCGTCAGTAACAACCGCAACAAGATTGTTTCTTCTTGTGAGTTCAAAGGATTTATTAACGTCTTCATTTATAACCATACAAGCCTCGGCAACACCGGGGGTGTAGGCTAAAGACATATCCTCACGAGTGTCAACGGGGCAACGGGCAATAACCTCAATTTTGCCGTTCCACTCGTAGTGCTTTTTTAAAGATTCCTGTCGTATATCCATTACTGATTTGCCTGCATTTTAAGATATGCATTTATGAAACCGTCGATGTCGCCGTCCATAACTGCGTTGATATTACCGTTTTCAAAGCTTGTTCTGTGGTCTTTTGCAAGGGTGTAGGGCATAAATACGTATGAACGAATCTGACTACCCCAAGCGATTTCTTTCTGAACACCCTTAATATCACTGATTTTGTCAAGATGCTCACGTTCTTTGATTTCAATAAGCTTTGATTTAAGCATACGCATAGCAACCTCACGGTTCTGATGCTGGCTTCTTTCAACCTGACAAGAGCAAACGATACCTGTGGGAATATGTGTAAGACGAACTGCGGATGAAGTTTTGTTAACCTTCTGTCCACCTGCACCTGATGAACGGTAAACGTCCATTTTAATGTCTTCGGGAGCGATTTCAACTTCAATACTGTCGTCAATTTCGGGCATAACTTCGAGGGAAGCGAATGAAGTGTGTCTTCTGCCCGATGCATCAAAGGGAGAAACACGAACAAGTCTGTGAATACCGCTTTCACTTTTCATATAGCCGTAAGCATTTTCGCCTTCGATAAGAATAACTGCAGATTTAAGACCAGCTTCGTCGCCGTCAAGATAGTCAAGTGTAGAAACCTTGAAGCCGTGACGCTCACCCCAACGGTTGTACATACGGAAAAGCATCTGAGCCCAGTCCTGAGCCTCTGTTCCGCCTGCACCTGCGTGGAATGTGAGAATAGCATTATTTTTGTCATATTCGCCTGTGAGAAGGGTGGAGAGTGTCATAGCATCGAGTGATGTAATGAAAGTATCAACACTACCGCGACATTCGTCGAAAAGGCTTTCATCTTCTTCTTCGTTAGCAAGTTCAATAAGAGTAAGGGTATCTTCAAAAGATGCCTTTAAATCCTCGTAAGCTTTGATTTTGTTTTTAAGTGAAGCCATATGCTGAGTAAGTTTCTGTGAACGCTGAATATCATCCCAGAAACCGTCTTTTGCGCTTTCGGCTTCAAGCTCTGTAACTTCATCAATCATTTTTGAAAGACCGAGAGCTTCTGCAAGGTCTGTGAGCTTGTCCTCGTATGATGCGAGTTCAAGTCTTAATTCTTCAAATTGAAGCATATATATTTTCCTTTCAGTTAAAGTGTTTTTTATTAATTTTCGATTAACGAAAAAACACCTTTAATACATATTTTTACAAATAACTATTATACCCTAATATTTGGTTGATGTAAAGATTAAACTTCGTTTTTGTATAATAAATATAAGTGAATAAAACACTTGCAATATTTGTATTTTAGTGTTATTATACTTTCTGTATGAAAAAGCTTTGACGGAGACAGTAGCTCTTTGGGGATTTTAAGCGAGTCGGGGAAGGTGTAAGCCCGATATGAACTAAGGATGTCGAACATCACTCCTGAGCCGAAGGCTGAAGTAACAGTAAGCCTCTCCGGTTGACCGCCGTTAATGGGTCGGCGTATGACGGTACGTTTGTATTATAGGTGGTTAACAAAGCGAGTCTTTGTCCTGTATACAGGGCGAAGTCTTTTTTATTTTAATGATTATTATTTTGGAGGTAAAGTCAATGTACGATCCTATTTCCCCCAACGTGAATTTCGTCGAGCAGGAAAAGAAAATTGAAAAATTCTGGCGCGATGAAAAAATATTTGAAAAAAGTATCGAAGAAAGAAAAGACGGTACTCCCTACGTTTTCTATGATGGTCCCCCCACAGCTAACGGTAAACCCCATATCGGTCACGTTTTAACACGTGTTATTAAGGATATGATTCCCCGTTACCGTACTATGAAGGGCTGTATGGTACCCAGAAAAGCAGGTTGGGATACTCACGGTCTTCCTGTTGAGCTTGAAGTTGAAAAGCTTCTTGGTCTTGACGGTAAGGAGCAGATTGAAGAATATGGTCTTGAACCCTTTATCGACCATTGTAAAGAAAGTGTTTGGAAATACAAGGGTATGTGGGAGGATTTCTCATTTACTGTTGGTTTCTGGGCAGATATGGATAAGCCCTATGTAACATATCACAACGATTTCATCGAATCTGAGTGGTGGGCATTAAAGCAGATTTACGAAAAAAATCTTCTTTACAAAGGCTTCAAGATTGTTCCTTATTGCCCCCGTTGTGGTACTCCTCTTTCATCCCACGAGGTTGCTCAGGGCTATAAAACTGTTAAAGAGCGTTCCGCAGTTGTACGCTTCAAGGTTTCTGGTGAAGATGCTTTCTTCCTCGCTTGGACAACAACTCCCTGGACACTTCCCTCAAACGTTGCACTTTGCGTAAACCCCACTGACGTTTACTGCAAGGTTAAAGCCGCTGACGGTATGACTTACTATATGGCAGAGGCTCTCCTTGACAAGGTTCTCGGTAAATTTGCAACAGAGGATACTCCTGCTTACGAGGTTCTCGAAAGCTTCAAGGGTATTGACCTTGAATACAAAGAATACGAGCCCCTTTTCGATTACGTTAAGCCCATCTGCGATAAGCAGAATAAAAAAGGCTTCTTCATTACCGCTGACCCCTATGTTACAATGACTGACGGTACAGGTATCGTTCACATTGCACCTGCATTCGGTGAGGATGACGCAAAGGTCGGCAGAAGATATGACCTTCCCTTTGTTCAGCTTGTTGACGGTAAGGGTGAAATGGCAGAGCCCACACCTTACGCAGGTACATTCGTTAAGGATGCAGACAAGTTCGTTCTTATCGACCTTGAAAAAGCGGGTCTTCTCTTCGATGCACCCAAATTTGAACACGAATATCCCCATTGCTGGAGATGTAATACACCCCTTATTTACTACGCAAGAGAGTCATGGTTTATTAAGATGACCGAGGTAAGGGAAGACCTTATCAGAAACAACAACACAATCAACTGGATTCCCGAAAGCATCGGTAAAGGTCGTTTCGGCGACTGGCTCCAGAACGTTCAGGACTGGGGTATTTCCCGTAACCGTTATTGGGGTACACCCCTTAACATCTGGGAATGTGAATGCGGTCACCGTCACTCAATCGGTTCAATTGAAGAGCTTAAATCAATGAGCGACAACTGTCCCGATGAAATCGAGCTTCATCGTCCTTACATCGACAAGGTTACTCTTAAATGTCCCGAATGCGGTAAGGAAATGAAACGTGTTCCCGAGGTTATTGACTGCTGGTTTGACTCAGGTGCAATGCCCTTTGCTCAGCATCACTATCCCTTTGAGAATAAGGATTTATTTGAGTCACAGTTCCCTGCAGACTTTATCTCCGAAGCAGTTGACCAGACCCGTGGTTGGTTCTATTCACTCCTTGCT
>JAZRFO010000148.1:0-3253 GCA_045643685.1 Acutalibacteraceae bacterium | reverse complement strand
GCTCGAGAAGGTTTACGTTTGTGTTTGTGGAAATTGACCAGTTGTTGTGCTTACCGCTACCGTTAACACCTGCAAAGGGTTTTTCATGAAGAGGGCAAATCATACCGTGCTTTTTAGCACATTTCTGCATGGTTTCCATTGTAATCTGGTTGTGGTCTGTGGCAATGTTTGTGGTGGTGAAAATGGGTGCTAATTCGTGCTGTGCAGGAGCTGCCTCGTTATGCTCTGTTTTAGCAAGAACACCCAATCTCCATAATTCCTCGGCAAGGTCTTTCATAAAGGCTTGTACACGGGGTTTTATGGCACCGAAATAGTGGTCGTCAAGCTCCTGGCCCTTGGGGGGCATTGCACCGAAAAGGGTTCTGCCTGTGTAAACAAGGTCCTTTCTCTTGTTGAAAACGTTACTGTCCACAAGGAAATATTCCTGTTCGGGACCAACGGTGGTTTTTACTGAAACAACTTCTTCATGGCCGAAAAGTTTAAGGATACGTAAGGTCTGTTTGTTAATTGCTTCCATTGACCTGAGAAGGGGAGTCTTTTTATCAAGTGCCTCGCCACCGTAGGAACAGAATGCGGTGGGAATACAGAGCACACCATCTTTAATAAATGCAAAAGAGGTGGGGTCCCAAGCGGTATAGCCCCTTGCTTCAAAGGTTGCTCTGAGACCACCTGAGGGGAAAGATGAAGCATCGGGCTCACCCTGGATAAGTTCTTTGCCTGAGAACTCCATTATAACTCTGCCGTCTTTTTTTGAGGTTATGAAACTGTCGTGCTTTTCAGCTGTGATACCGGTAAGGGGTTGAAACCAGTGTGTATAGTGAGTGGCACCTTTTTCAATAGCCCAGTCCTTCATAGCGTTGGCTATAATATTAGCCACGTCAATATTAAGTCTGTGACCTGTTTCGAGGGTGCGTTCAAGCTCCTTGAAAGCTTCCTCGGGAAGGCGTTCTTTCATTACTTTTTCAGAGAAAACGTCACAACCGAAATAATCTGTAATAGTCATAAATCAATCAACCCTTTTATTTTTGATTTGTGTTTTAAAATTTTTATGTTTATTTTATTAATTCACCTAAAAATCCTGCGCCGATACCAAGTGCGGCGGAAACAACAATCAGGATTATAGGGTGTATTTTTTTCTTGAATATAAGGAGTAATCCTATTACGGCAATAACAAGCGAAACTGCCATAGTATAAAAATCCCAGTTTGCAAAAGCGATACCATTGGGGAAGAAAACAGTTGAGCCGATGTTGAGAACCGCTGCGGCTATAAGACCGATAACTGTGGGACGCAAACCCGTCATACAACCCTTTACGATTTTGCTTTCCTGAAATTTTCTATAAATCTTTGCAACAATAAGGATAACAATGAATGAGGGAAGTACAACACCCAATGTGGCAATTGCTGCACCTAAGAAACCACCGGGGAGGTTAAGTAGGTCCCTGCCTCGTTCCATACCAACGTAGGTTGCAATGTTTATGGCAAAGGGCCCGGGTGTACTTTCGCTTACGGCAATGAAGTTAACAATTGCTTCCTCTGAGAGCCATTGGTTTTCAAGAACTGCATCCTGAATAAGGGGGAGCATTGCGTAACCGCCACCAAAAGTGAAAAGCCCGATTCGGAAAAATGTTAAGAAAAGTTTGAGGAATTCAAGAATTATTTCTGGCATACTTCTTTACCTCGCTTTCTCATAATTACGGAATAAATAAGTCCGACCAATGCACAAGCGATAATTATGAAAACAACGTTTACGTTTGTGAAAGCGGATATTACAAAAGCCGCACCCATGAGAATATAACCAAAAAGACCCTTGGGGCATTTTTTGTACATAGAAACAAGGGCTTTTATAACAAGGGCGAGTACACCTGCGCGGATACCCATAAAGGCATATTTTACTGCTTTGTATTCACTGAATTCTTTAAGAACAAGGGATATGAGTGAAATAATAACAAAGGACGGCAACACCACACCGAATGTGGCACAGAATGCACCAAGGAAACCTGCCACCTTGTAACCCACAAAGGTTGCGGAGTTTATGGCAATAGGTCCGGGAGTGCTTTCTGCAATAGCAAAAATATCAAGTATTTCTTCGCCTTTGAGCCATTTATGTTTGTCGCATATTTCCTTTTCGATGATGGGTATCATTGCGTAACCGCCACCGAAAGTGAAAGCGCCGATTTTTAAAAATGTCACAAATAAAATCAAGGCATTTTTAATTTTGTTTTTCAAAAAAATCCTTCTTTCGGACATAATAATACAAATAATATAATATATAGACAAATTATAAGAATAAATTTATTTTTTGTCAATGTACAATAAGGCATATTACACGCGTAACTCTCGACATTTTTTGTTACTTATGGTATAATAAAACATATATTTTCGCCAACTTAAGGATGGTGCTGTATGAATTTTGAAGAAGCAAAGGTACGTGTTGAGGAATTAACTCAAATACTCAACGACTGTATTGAAAAATATTATATGGGTAACGAAAGTGACGTGTCGGACTACGATTACGATATGATGATGCGTGAGCTTTCCACCCTTGAAGAAAAATATCCCGAACTTTTGGCGGAAGCCTCACCAACTCACAGGGTGGGCGGCAGAAGTGACAATACTTTTGAAGAAGTAGTCCATACTGTGAGAATGGAAAGTCTGCAGGATGCCTTTTCCGAGGAAGAATTATACGCTTTTGACACAAGAGTGAAAAAGGTTTTTCCTGAGGCACAGTATGTGGTTGAGCCTAAAATTGACGGGCTTTCCTGTTCCCTTGAATACCGCAATGGTGTGTTGGTGAGAGCCTCCACACGTGGTGATGGTAACGTGGGCGAGGATGTTACGGCTAACGTAAAAACAATACGCTCAGTACCTCTTAAATTAAAAACAGATATCCCCTTTATTGAGGTAAGGGGTGAGGTTTATATGTCACACGCGTCCTTTGATGAGCTTGTGGCAATTCAGGAATTGAACGAGGAAAAGACCTTTAAAAATCCCCGTAATGCGGCTTCGGGCTCGTTAAGACAAAAGAATCCTAAAATCACCGCCTCCAGAAAGCTTGATATTTTTATTTTCAATATTCAGCAAAAAGAGGGTGGCAAGGAGCTTCGTAATCATTACGAATCCCTCCAATATCTCAAAGAATTGGGTTTCAACGTCATTGACGGCTTTGCTCTTTGCGACACTATGGACCAGTGTATTGAGAAGATAAAAAACATAGGCGACAACAGAGGTAAACTCAGTTTTGATATTGACGGT
>JAZRFO010000147.1:0-3016 GCA_045643685.1 Acutalibacteraceae bacterium | reverse complement strand
GATATGGAAAGTGGTGCGTTGGGCGCAGTATGTTACCTCTTAGACGTACCCTTTGTAAGCATCAGAAAAATATCGGACAGTGCCGATGACGTCGGTGTTGAGGATTACACAAACTCAGTTAAAACTGACATTACCGCTTTTTCAGATATCGTACTTAGCGTACTTAATAATCTTTAATAAAATGACCGCATTGATAAAATCAATGCGGTTTTATTTATGCACAAACCCCAAGGACTGTTCTGTGGCTTTCGCATCCTTAGAGCACCTACGTACGGCAATGTGCTTATTGTCACATTACCATAGTATGCTTGTCAGATGTTTTGGTTAATAGAACACGACCCGAAAATTTCGGGTCGTTTATATATTTATTTAATAGTTTCAATATCATAAGGTGTTGTCTGGTAAACGAAGTAGTTAAGCCAGTTTGTGTACAAAAGATTTGCGTGTGAACGCCAGGTATTACGAGGTGATTTTGTAATATCATTATCGGGGAAATAGTTTTTAGGCATTTTAATCTGAAGTCCACCGTCTCTATCACTGAGATATTCATTTTTAAGAGTATCAATATCATACTCCGAGTGACCTGTAACAAAAATCTGTTTACCATTTTCACTGCTTACTATATAAACCCCTGCTTCATCCGATGAAGCGAGGATTTTAAGTTCGGGAACCACCTCAATATCCTCACGGTTTACAGTTGTATAACGTGAATGGGGCACCATAAATGTATCATCAAAGCCACGTAAAAGAATGGATTTTTTATAATCCGCCGTGTGGTGATACACACCCGAAAGTTTTTCGGGTAAGGGATACTTTTTAATACCATAGTGGTAGTAAAGACCCGCCTGAGCACCCCAACAGATGTGGAAAGTGCTTGTAACGTTGGTTTTGCTCCACTCCATAATCTCACAGAGTTCTTCCCAATATGTTACGTCTTCAAAGGGCATTTTCTCTACAGGGGCACCGGTAATAATAAGACCATCGAACTTTTTATGCCTAACGTCATCAAAGGTCTTATAGAACGCGAGTAAATATTCCTTGGGTGTGTGCTTAGGCACGTGGGATTTTGTGTGTATAAGCTCAAGCTCCACCTGTAAGGGTGAGTTACCTAAAAGACGTGAAAGTTGGGTTTCCGTTTCTGTTTTTTTAGGCATAAGGTTTAACACCAGAATTTTCAAGGGTCGTATATCCTGAGTTATGGCGCGAGTATCGGTCATAACAAATATATTTTCATCCGCAAGGGTTTTTACTGCGGGTAATTCGTTAGGAACTTTAATAGGCATACCTTATACCTCCAATCTTAATAAATTCAAAATGCAAAATTTCAGAGCTAACGCCGATTATAAATAAAGTTGTTGTAGAGAAATAATTTATCATCCCTGTCCGCTTTAGCGGATAGGGAGGGGGACCGCGAAGCGGTGGTGGGTAGTTCTCTTACCATTATTCTTCAGTTGGATAGACTATACGTCGAGCAAACTAAATCAAGTTATTCGCAAAATATCAAAAATTACTCACCGAGTGCTTGTTTTAAGTCATCTATAAGGTCTTCCGCATTCTCAAGACCGCAAGAAAGTCTTACAAGGTCAGGAGTGATACCTGCGGCAATAAGCTCGTCGTCGTTCATCTGACGGTGAGTTGCACTGGCAGGATGTAAGCAACAACTTCTTGCATCTGCAACGTGTGTTTCAATAGCAATGAGTTTAAGTTTTTTCATAAACTCTTCAGCGGCTTTTCTGCCACCTTTAACACCAAAGCTAACAACACCGCAAGTGCCATTGGGAAGGTATTTTTCTGCAAGTGCATGATATTTATTGTTTTCGAGACCTGCGTAATTAACCCAATCAATTTTGTCGGATGATTCAAGGAACTTGGCAACTGCAAGACCATTTTCGCAATGTTTTTTCATACGCACGTGAAGGCTTTCAAGACCAAGGTTAAGGTAGAAAGCGTTCTGGGGTGACTGAATTGAACCAAAGTCACGCATAAGTTGAGCGGTTGCCTTAGTAATAAATGCACCCTCTTTACCGAAACGCTCTGCGTAAGTAATACCATGGTAGCTTTCATCGGGAGTGCAAAGACCGGGGAATTTATCCGCGTGAGCCATCCAGTCAAATTTACCGCTATCAACAATGCAACCGCCAACTGCGGCACCGTGACCGTCCATATATTTGGTGGTTGAGTGGGTAACAATATCTGCACCCCACTCAAAGGGACGGCAACCGTAAGGTGTTGCGAATGTATTGTCTATAATAAGGGGCACACCGTGGTCGTGAGCCGCTTTAGCAAATTTTTCAATATCAAGAACTGTAAGAGCGGGATTTGCGATAGTTTCGCCGAAAACCGCTTTTGTATTGGGTCTGAATGCAGCGTTAAGTTCTTCCTCTGTGCAGTCGGGTGATACAAAAGTAAAGTCGATACCCATTCTTTTCATAGTAACTGCAAAAAGGTTATATGTACCGCCGTAAATAGTGGATGATGAAACAACGTGGTCACCACAGGAAGCGATATTGAATACTGCATAGAAGGATGCCGCCTGACCTGAGGAAGTAAGCATAGCGGCAGTACCACCTTCAAGTTCCGCGATTTTTGCGGCTACGTAGTCGTATGTGGGATTCTGAAGACGTGTATAGAAATAACCGCTTGCTTCAAGGTCAAAAAGTTTACCCATATCTTCGCTTGTGGCATATTTAAAAGTTGTGCTCTGTACAATTGGAATCTGACGGGGTTCACCGTTTCCGGGTGTATAACCACCCTGTACACATTTAGTTTCTATTCTGTAATCACTCATCGTAATACTTCCTTTCGAGTGTTAATCTGTAACAATAACGCACCAGTAGAAATTACGTCCGTCCGCGGAGAAGGCACCTACACCGATTTTTCTGAAATCTTTGTTCAAAATAGCCTTTTCACTCTGAGGGTCGTTAAAGATATTCTGTGCCGCCTGGAAATTACCAAAGGATGCACTTGTAATCATTTTATCTGCCAAAGTATATTCAATACCCATTTCGTCGAGTAT
>JAZRFO010000146.1:0-16583 GCA_045643685.1 Acutalibacteraceae bacterium | reverse complement strand
GTAACGTCGAGAAGGAGAAGACCTTCTACATCGCCACCAAGAACACCTGCCTGAAGAGCAGCACCCATTGCAACACATTCGTCGGGGTTAATGCCCTTGAAGGGTTCTTTACCAGTGTAAGCCTTAACTGCATCCTGAACTGCGGGGATTCTTGAAGAACCGCCAACCATGAGAACCTTGCTGATTTCGCTTACTGAGAAGCCTGAATCTGCGATAGCCTGACGAACGGGACCCATTGTTGCTTCAACAAGGTCTGCAGTAAGTTCGTTGAACTTTGCTCTTGTAAGAGTTGTATCAAGGTGGAGGGGACCTGCTTCAGTCATAGTGATGAAGGGAAGGTTGATAGCAGAGGAAGTAACGCCTGAAAGCTCGATTTTTGCTTTTTCTGCAGCTTCTTTAAGTCTCTGCATGGCCATTTTGTCAGTTGAAAGGTCTGCGCCGTTTTCTTTTTTGAATTCTGCAACGAGCCAGTTGATGATTCTCTGGTCGAAGTCGTCACCACCGAGGCGGTTGTTACCTGCAGTAGCCTTAACTTCCTGAACACCGTCGCCCATTTCGATAATGGAAACGTCGAATGTACCACCACCTAAGTCGTAAACCATAACCTTCTGCTCTGCTTCTTTGTCGATACCGTAAGCAAGAGCTGCAGCTGTGGGCTCGTTAACGATACGTTTTACTTCAAGACCTGCGATTTTACCTGCGTCCTTTGTTGCCTGACGCTGTGCGTCGGTGAAGTATGCAGGAACTGTAATAACTGCTTCTGTAACTTTTTCACCAAGGTAGCTTTCTGCATCAGCTTTAAGTTTGCCGAGAATCATTGCAGAAATTTCCTGAGGAGTGTAGTTTTTGTCATCAATGCTAACTTTGTAGTTTGTACCCATTTCACGTTTGATTGATGAAATTGTTCTTGTGGGGTTCTGCACTGCCTGACGCTTTGCAACCTGACCAACAAGTCTTTCACCTGTTTTGCTGAAACCAACAACAGAGGGGGTTGTTCTGTTGCCTTCTACGTTTGCGATAACAACGGGTTCGCCGCCTTCAATAACTGCTACACATGAGTTTGTTGTACCTAAGTCAATACCAATTGCTTTTGCCATAATTAAAAACCTCCGTATATATAATATGTTTTATGTTTTTTAATTTGTAACCTGAACGGTTGCAAATCTGAGAATTCTGTCACCCATTCTGTAACCTTTTTCGAATACACCGGCAATAGTGCCTTCGGGAAGGTCGGGATTTTCAACAGTCATAACTGCGTTATGGATGTTGGGGTCGAATTCGTCACCAACTTCACCGAATGCTTCAACCTCCATAGTGCCGAGAATGTCTTTTAACTGAGTAAATGTCATCTCGATACCTTTGCGGTAAGTTTCGATGTCGTCGGTTTTATTATCGGTTGCTCTGTCAAAATTATCAATAACAGGGAGCAACGTTTTTAACGTGTTTGCTTTTGCATCGCCGTAAAGAGCCTCTTTTTCACGCTGAGAACGGTTGCGGAAGTTTGAATACTCCGCTAAGGTTCTTAAGTGAGTGTCCTTAAGAGTGGCGATTTCCTGATTTAATTTTTCGATTTCTGCAGTAAGCTTTTCAACTTCTGCTTTCTTATCTGCTTTTTTCTTTTTTGATTTTGTTTCTTTTTCCTCGGTGGGCTCCTGAACTTCTTTGGGAGTTACTTTTGTTTCTTCGGTAGACATTTCTGCTCTCCTTTTTTATTCATCGAGGGTTTCGGTAAGCATATTACCGATAACACCTGCAAGATATTTTATAGTAGGTATAAGGTGTGCATAATCGAGACGGGTAGGACCGATAATACCGATTGAACCGCTATCCTTGTTACCTACGGAATATTTTGAGAAAATTGTTGTACTGTTTTTTAGTTCGCGGTAAATATTCTCGCTACCGATGGCGACGTTTAAGGGCGCTTTGTGGGAGTCCAGCATATTTTCTAAGGGAGTGCCTCTGTGGATGAAATCCATAAGACCAAAGGCTTCCTCGGAAAGCTCTGTGTGGTTGAGAATATTGTTCTGACCTTTTAAATGTAAGTCGGTGGTTTTTACCGCATCGCAAAGGTCCGCAATAGCACATAAGAAAGGTGACATAACGAAAACTTTATCACCAAGGGAAGCAACCAGCGTCTGAATAAATGGAACGGAAATATCCGAAACACTTCGTGATACGAAATACGTCTGGCAGATGTTGTAGAAAACCTCTGCAATATCCATATTGATTTCTGCGTCGCTTCTTACAACGGCACTTTTAAGAATACCCGATGAAGCGAGTAAAACTATCATAGCTGTGTGGTTGCTTAAGGGTACTAACTCGATACGTCTGATGATTGCATCACTATCAGCAGGGGAGGATGAAACTGCAACGCAGTTTGTGAGCTCTGCAAGGATGCTACCTGCTTTTTCTAAAAGCTTGTCGGGTTCGCCTGAAAAAGAGCCTAACCAGATTTTGATGCGTTCCTGTTCATCGGCATCCAACTCGTAGTCCGCCATAAGGTTATCTACGTAATAGCGGTAACCTGCCTGAGAGGGAATTCGACCGGCAGAGGTGTGAGGTTGAGCAAGTAACCCTAGTTCAACCAAATCCGCCATATCATTTCGTATGGTGGCAGAGGAAACTGCATTCCCCATCTGGGTACATATAACCTTGGAGCCTACGGGTTCGCCCGTTGCGATATAACGCTCAACAATAACAGCAAGAATATGTTGTTTGCGTTCTGAAAGTTCAAGCACAGGCGTCACCTCACTGTTAATGTAGTTTAGCACCTGTTAGCACTCGCGATACTTGAGTGCTAACTCTGTTAATAATATACCCCCAAACGGCGGATTTGTCAACAGTTTTGAAATTATTTTTTGTAAATAGTTTGTGAATTAAATAAAAAAATATCCCCATCCGTTACCGGATGGGGAAGTTTTTTATTAATTACTGCTCAACGGGATAAACACTAACTTTTTTGCGGTCTCTGCCAAGACGTTCAAAACGAACCTGACCGTCAACAAGAGCAAAGAGTGTATCGTCTTTACCTTTGCCTACGTTAGTACCGGGGTGGATTTTAGTGCCTCTCTGTCTTACGAGGATGTTACCTGCAAGAACATACTGACCGTCAGCTCTTTTAGCGCCGAGTCTTTTGGATTCGGAGTCACGGCCGTTACGGGTAGAACCCATACCTTTTTTATGAGCAAATAACTGGATGTTGATTTTAAGCATTCGTTACACCTCCGTAGTAGTTATCGTAACATTTTTAGGGTATTGCTGGGCGAGTTCATTAATATGAAGCTCGAAACCAAGCAAAATATCGTTAGCTTTGGTAGCACTCTCTTTGGGGATTGAAATTTTCATCATACCGTCATCAACATTTGCAGAAACGGGAAGTTTCATAATCTCGATGAGGGTGTTGGCGGTCATATATGCGGCAGAGGAAACTGCGGAACAAACAATGTCGTTGCCGTGGGTACCGTAGCCTGAGTGACCTGTGATTTCAAAACCTATGGGTGCATTACCTGAGTGATAAAATTTAACTTTTATCATTGATTACGCATTGATGGCTGAAATTTCAACCTTTGTATAGGGCTGTCTGTGACCCATTTTGCGCTTTTCATTCTTTTTGGGTTTGTAAGTTGCAACAACGATTTTCTTGCCTTTGCCGTTCTTGAGAACCTTTGCGCTAACAGAAGCACCGTCAACGTAAGGAGCACCGACTTTAATACCGTCATCTGCACCAACTGCGATAACCTTATCGAAGGTTATTTCGGAATCAGCTTCAACTTCAAGCTTTTCAACGAAGATAACATCGCCGTTCTGAACTTTGTACTGTTTTCCGCCTGTTTCGATGATTGCGTACATAGATTATTACCTGCTTTCTTTCAGTCTCGCTAACAAGGCACACTTTTGTGTTTATGGGCATAACAATATACCCGCCCTTAATATGCGGCAAATGGTATTTTAACAGATAATATCGGGTTTGTCAACAATAAAATCTGTTTTTCTCAGTTCTTTTTTCATGTCATCAGGTTCACTTGCGGTGAAGGTTAATCTCTCGCCTGATATAGGGTGAGTAAAAGTAACGCTCTTGCAATGAAGGGCGGCACGGGTGATGTTTTCTGTAACAGGTGCCCCGTACATTTCGTCACCTAAAAGGGGATGACCGATATATGCACAATGGACTCTTATCTGGTGAGTCCTGCCTGTTTCGGTTTTTATTTGAAGATATGATTTATTATTAAAAAAGTCAAGACGCTTCCAATGGGTGACGGCATAGGCACCCTCGTCACCTACAGCACGGATTGTTTTATTGGGGTCGGGTCTGTAAATAGGTGCATTTACTGTTCCCTTTTCATCCATTTCACCACAGGCAATGGCGGTATAAGTCTTTTCTAAATTGCCGTTAAGTCGGGATGCACTGAATGCATTTTTTGTGAATATCATAACTCCCGACGTGACCTTATCCAAACGACCGACTGCACGGGGCGTGGAGTTTCCCTGGTTGGTTTTTACAAGGTAGTTTGCAACAGCATTGCAAAGTGTACCATTGGGGTGATTATAGGTGGGATGAACTGAAACTCCCGAAGGCTTATTTATTATAAGTATATCGTCGTCCTCAAAAATAACATCAAGGTCTGTTTCCCAAAGAGGAGGCAGATTACTTTTGTCGGGCAGATGTAATTCTAAAACATCGCCCTCAAAAACTTTATCCACTAACCTATGAGGTTGACCGTTAACAATAACAGAACCATAACTGTGACGAAGGGACTGTACTATATGAGTTGAAAGTTTAATATGACCTCTTAAAAAATGCAACAGAGGTCTGTTGTTATATTCATTATTTACTGTATAATTTATAACTCGCATAACAATAAACCTCACTTGATAGTTTTGAACAACATAAGTTTTGCGAAAAAACTCGAAATGTATATGCAACTGTATATACAAAAGTCGAAAAATGGCTTTTGTTCATAACTTTGTAGATGTAAAGTCAGTTGCTTTACGAGTTTTTGTTGTTTTGAAATTCTAAAAAAGCAAAAAGCCGTAGTTATATACAATTTTGACACAGTTATGAACAATGACAAGCAGTTGACTTTACAATTTCTTTATACATTTTTTGGTAAAGATTTTAAAGAAAGAGTGTATATTTTCAAGAAATATACACTCTATACATTGAAAATTACTTAATTGGAAATTCAGAAACTTTTCTTTCGTTGAACTTTGCAACGAAGTCGAAACCTGCCTCACGGGCGATTTCGTAAGCCTGAGGAATACCGAAACCGATACGCTCTGCATAGTGTGAATCGGAGCCTACGCTGACGAGTCTGCCACCTAATTCTTTGTAACGTTTAACTGTATCAAGGTCGGGTGCGGGTTTGTTGATGGGGTATTTAAGACCGCCCATATTAATCTCAAGAGCCTTATCTTTTTCGGCACAGAGTTTAAGAAGTTCATCAACTTTGTTGGAATACTTATTGATATCTTCAACGTAACCGCAGATGTTGAAAATGTATCTGAAGGGGTAGGTGATGTGAGCGAGAATATCAAAATTGCCCCACTCCATCATAGCGAGAAGTTCATCGAAATATTCGTTCATTAAATCCTCAACCTTATAGCCGTCAAAAGATTTGAAATAATAGAAATCTTCCATTCCGCGAAGGTTGTGGATGGAGCCGATGATAACGTCATAATTCTGTGAGTTGACAATTTTTTCTGCAAGCTCAGGTACGTAGTGGGGTTGAGCTAACTCGATACCGCGGAGGATTTCGAGTTTACCGTCAAAGGCAACTTTTGCCTTGGATACCTCAAAAAAACTCTGGGTTGCACGGCGGTCAAAACCGTCTTTATAAAAAACGTCAACCTCACAATGGTCGGTAAATGCAACGGTCTCGATGCCGTTTGTAGCAGCAATTTCCGCCATGTAGGTTGCGGAGTGGTTGCCGTCCTGTGAGTTGTCGGTGTGGGTGTGTAAGTCAATAATTTTAATGTCACTCATATATAAACCTTCTTTCCATATGACATATATTAACATAAAAAGACAAAATTGAACAGAGTTTATATTAAAAAAATAAAATAATAATCTTTTAAAATTAATATGAATGTGTTAAAATACTTGCGAGAGGAGTGAGGTTAAATGAAACTCACCGTTAAAGCGAATGCTAAAATTAATTTAATTCTTGACATTACAGGTATTAAAAAGAATGGCTATCACAGTCTTTTTACCATTATGCAGTCCATAAGCCTTGGTGACACGGTAAGTGTTGAAAAAATTGAGGGGGACGATATTACAGTTTCTTGTACAGTTCCCGGTGTTCCTACGGACAGTAGAAATATAGTATATAAATGCGCGGTAAAATTCTTTGAATATGCAGGTATTACCGAAAACCGCGGTGTGCATATTCATATTGACAAAATCACGCCCTTCTGCGCCGGTATGGGTGGCGGTAGTGCCGACGGTGCGGCAGTGCTTGTAGCACTTAATAAGATTTATAATACAAATTATTCTGATAAAATCCTTTGCCGTATAGGTGTTAAGGTTGGTGCGGATATTCCTTTCTGCATTATAGGCGGTACGGCACTTGCTCTTGATACGGGCGCTATTGTGGCACCCCTTACAGACGTTGAGGGTTACCATATAGTTGTTGTGAAACCTGAGGATGGTGTTTCTACCAAAGAAGCTTATGCGGCGGTGGATGCCTTGACCGATATGAAGCACACTAAAAATCAGGAAATGCTTGAGTTATTTGCCGATGGTGAAATTAACGAAGCTCTTAAGCTTTGTGGTAATGTTTTTGAACAGGCTCTTGAAGTTCCCGGTAGAGTGGATATCAAAGATATCTGTAACAAAAACGGAGCAGTTGCCGCTTGTATGACAGGCTCCGGCTCAGCAGTTTATGGTATATTTGAGGATATAAATGATGCCCAAAATGCTATAGATGAACTTGGAGTCAAGTTTACAAACGTTTATCTTTGCACACCCGAAAAAGCAGGTGTGGAAATAATAGAAGTAATTGAATAAAATAAATTAAAACCGTCCATAATCGTTCATGAAACGAAAGGACGGTTTTTTTATGTTTAAAAGCAAAACTTATAATTTGAAGAGAGATAAAATTTTGCTATCAGTATTCGGATGTGCATTAAGTCTGTATCTGGCGTTTTCCTGTACATATTTTGCAGGGGCTGCAAATAGCGTCAGAGAAGACGTGGTAAGGCTTCACATTTTAGCAAATAGTGATTCGCCCGAGGACCAAGAGGTAAAACTCAAAGTACGTGATGCACTTCTCAGTAAGAACACGGCACTTCTGACCCAAGGTGTAAATCAGGAAAACGCAAGTGCGTATTTTGAATTATCAAAAGATGAACTACAAAGAACCGCAAAAGAAGTCCTTTGGGAAAATGGCTTCGACTATGATGTGAGAATGTATCTTGAAAAAGAATATTTTGAAACCCGCGAATATGGGGAACTGATTTTCCCTGCAGGGGAATACACCGCACTTAAGGTAATTCTTGGAGAGGGCGAGGGTAAAAACTGGTGGTGCGTTATGTTTCCGCCTTTGTGTGTACCTGCGGCAGATGACGTGGAAATAAAAGGAAACACCGATGACTACCTTACAGAAAGTGGTAATGAAATAGTCAACGGTGGTAAGAAGTATATTGTTAAGTTTAAGTTGTTGGAAGTGTATGAGGAGTTGCGAGATAGAATCAGGAATTAAGTGGCAAAGCCGATTATAAATTGATTCGTTATATTATAATAGTTGCGTGGCGGGTCACATGACAGCCTACGTTGACGGCTACGGGGAGACCTGCGATGTGGGTGGGTGCGGTTTCGATATTTACTGCAAGTGCGGTTATATTACCGCCGAAGCCCTGAGGTCCTATATTTAATTTATTTACTTCATCCAATATACGGTTTTCAAGTGTCTCGTAAAATTCGTCGGGATTTCTCTTAGAAATATCACGGCACAGAGCCTTTTTTGAAAGAAGTGCAACACCTTCAAAATCACTACCGATACCCACGCCTAATACAATAGGGGGACAGGGGTTTGAACCTGCGGTTTTAACCGTATCTATCACAAAATCCACTATGTCATCAACAGTAGCAGAAGGTGTGAACATTTTAATTTTACTCATATTTTCACTGCGCAAGCCCTTGGGCGCGGCGGTGAATTTTATTTGGTCACGGGGGACTATGGATAAGTGAATAAGGGCGGGTGTATTGTCACCTGTATTAACACGCTTTAAGGGGTCGCTAACAATTGAGCAACGCATTTTGCCGTCAAAATATGCTTTTTTTACGCCGTTATTTACCGCCTCGTTAAAGTCACCGCCTGTAATATGAACGTCCTGACCTAATTCGCAGAATAAAACCGCCATACCAGTATCCTGACAAATTGGGATACCGAGATTTTTAGCCGCATCAAGATTTTTGCACATATCACAGAAAATGCTTTTGGGAAGTGCCTCGGTTTCAAGGTTTTGACCTTCACGTATTTTGTTTTCGAGAGAGGGAGAAAGAACCGCATTTGCTTTAAGGAATATTTCCTCAACGGATTTTTCGATTACAGATACGTTAATCTCTCGCATAATTTCACCTTCTATAAAACCAACCGTGTCGTTATCGACACGGTTGCAATTGAATTAGCCTCTTTGATTACCGCCACGACGGGGAGTTGATGTACCGCGCTTTGCGGCAGAGTTCTTTTTAAGGTCACTCATTTTTTCGTCGCTTACGGTTTTGAATCTTGCCATCATATCTTCAAAAGACATATTTTCGGGCTCAGTGCGTTGTGTACCTGTCCAAACCTGGGGCTGGGACCTTCTGGGTCTTTCTGTACGCTTGGGCTTTACTTCTTCCTCCTGGGGGAGAGCCTTTTTGATTGAAAGGGCAATTTTGCCTTTTTCGTTAATGTCGATAACCTTAACTTTAACGGTATCGCCCTCGGAAAGCTTCTCGTGAATATCTTTTATGAAAGATGATGAAACCTCCGAAATATGTACCATACCCGTTGTTTTGTCGGGGAATTCAACGAATGCCCCAAAATTTGTAATACCTGTTACTTTACCTTCAAGAATCGCACCGATTTCCACTGCCATAGTTTACCTCTGTTGTTTGTTTTTGTTTTATGCTCCGGGTGTTATGTCCACGTAAACACGTTCGTCGGGCATAACGTAACCCTTTTCTCTGGCATATTTTTCTGCAATTTTGGCTTCATCGCCTTCATCAACTGCTTTCTGAAGCGCTTCGTTTTCAGAAACCTGGCTTTCGTGAACGCTTACGGCATTTGTAAGTTCGTTTTTGTTTTGTTTGTATTCAGAAAACTCTTTTGCGATTGAGATGCTGAAATATAAAACAATACAGGAGCATACAACAAGAACGATAATGCTAACAGGTTTAAGTTGCTTTTTATTCTTCTTCTGTTTTGCCAAAGTCACGACCGCCTTTCTTAAAATTGAATCTGTTTGCGAATAACATACCAAATAAATTATACACGTATAACCGTGCTTTTGGCAAGAGGTTTTTTTGTATTTTTGAGGACTTTTTTTCAGTTTTTTTGAAAAGTTTACCTAATTTCCTGAAAATACCTGAAAACACCTTTCCTAAAGCTCTGAAAGGGGCGGAAATTATCTTGAAAACAAGGGTGTAAAATTTACGCAGAAGTGAAATTACCTTGTCGGTTATTTTTATTACGGCTATGCCTAAGGATATGTAGTAGAAGAAAGCACCGATTACTTCGCCTACGATAATATAAAATCTTATTTCGCCCTTGTTGAGTGCCAGTATAAATAAAAAACTTATAAGACCGAATAATATAAAATAAAGAATGTCGCATATAACAAGCACGATTTTTGACCTTGTTACAGAAAGCCTTACTGCACGTATTACGTCATAAAGTACGCCCAACAAAAAGCCCAGCCCCAAGGATAGGGCGAATATGGCTAATTGCTCATTCTGTGGTACGGAATACATCAGCGGAACACCCTTGAAAGAAAACTACCGCTTTTAACTGTTACATCTGTGTATTGTAAAGCACTTATTTTGCCCTCAATACACAATTCGCCCACTTCCAATGATAGTTTCGTGATGTGCAGCTTTTCACCGCGGATGGTCAGCTCACCGCAATCCGTGGCAGCAACAATTGTTTGCTCATCGAAACTACCTACGTCATTGACACCCGATATTGAAAGCTTTTTGCGGTCCTCCAATATACAGTTATGGGGAAGTAATCCTGTTCTTTTATCATCTGTCATAAAAAACACCTCCGTTATTACTATTACTTAATATGCAATAACAGAGGTGTTTATGTTTTATTTTATTTTTGTGATTTTATTACCCTTAACAAGATAAGCGTTTTTGCTTATGTCTATAAGGGGTTGGTCGTTAAGGGAGTCTGTATAAAAATTCTCGATGGGTGTGTCGGGATATTCCTTGAAAAAGGCTTTTACTTTATTTTCCCTGAAGCAAAGCCTTGTAATTTCACCTGTTTTATTATCAATTGCGGTGCCTATATATTTTTTGATACCCAATCTTTCGCAAATTATCTTAAGGCTTATTTCAGGAGAACAAGAAATAATAAGGTCGTCATCACTGTGGATATCCTTATAAAAAGGCTTGATTTTATGCATATTATTGTTCCAAAATGTAACAAAATCATCGCCTATACCGATATGCTTAACATAATAATCCGTAACTGTTTTGCCATATTTGGAAATAGCTTCTTCAACAGTCATTTCGCCTTTTTTATACTTCGCCATAGCCTTCATAACTGTGGGAATATATCTTAAAAGCTTTTTGTCCTTTTTACAATACCAGAAAAAGAAGTCTATTATGCTTTCTCCATCGTATATGGTGTTGTCAAAATCAAAAACGTTCATTTTAATCTCCGTTAGCCGACTGCATTGCGGCAGCAATGGCATATTTTGAATATTTGTAGTTTACGAAACCGTCGAAATCCTTGTAGTTGGAATTGTTGCAGGGCTTGATGATATTATCAACGTCGCTTAATTCAACACATACGCCCGGACGGTTGTAGGTGTGACGGAACCAGTTTTCAAAACCACCGCCGTAGCTTGAGGCTTCCTTAGTAGGTTGGGGCATATAGAATCCACAGGCATTTGAAATATCCTTTGCAAATTCTTTATATTGAGAATTGTATTTTGTGTTATAGGTGTCACCCCAATAAAGACAATTGCCCTTAATGTGTATTGATAACATAAATTCGAACTCGTTATTTTGGCAAAGGCTCATAAGTGCCTGAGTTTCTTTCTGGTCACCGCTTTTGTAGCCTTTGAAATAATAGTCCGAGGGTTTAGTAACACCATTTTTTATTTGCTCCCACGCAAGAGGGAAGTTGCGGTTAAGGTCAACACCGTTGTAATTAGCTTTGTATTCGCTAAGGTCCTTTACGGTGTGATTTTTGGGCGTGAGTCTTGAACGGATAATTTCAAGTCCGTCGGGGTTTGTACAGGGTACAATATAAAGGGTGTATTCATTTAAAAGATTTTTTATGTTAAAGCTTCCCAATTTACCATTTGCGGTAGTTGAAGCGAAGCAATAATCCTCAATACAACGTAAAAGGTACTTTGTTGTAATATGCTCACGAGCGTGAATTGCACCTACTACAAGAGCCTTTTTCTCACCATTGCCAAGGGTAATCATGGGTATATTGTTACCTGCCTCGGATGTGCCTAAGGTGGTTATGGTGATTTTATCGGGGTAAAGAGCGTAAAGCTTTTTGATTGTTGAATTGATTGAAGAATAGCTTTCTGCATAGGTTGTATCAATAACACTCTTGAATACAGGGTTCGAGAATTTGATTACGGGACCATCCGAATAGTAATAACTGAAGGTTGAGCCGTTTGCCGCCCTTACTGTGTATCTGTATGTTGTGTTTTTTGAGGCGGTTTTATCAAGGTAATATTTGTCGGTAACAACCTTAATAAGTTGCCAGTTTTCTCCTACACCGCGTCTGTAAACACGGTAATTTTTAGCACCGCTTACACCACTCCAGGTAAGAAATACACCGTTACTACGGTTAGCGGTTTTCATATTTGTGGGGTTGGAGAGTCTTTTTACACTAACACCATCTGCGGAGTAGTGACTGAGATATTCACCGTTTACCGCCTTTACGGTATAACTGTAGTTTTTACCGGAGGCGGTTTTTTTGTCAAGATAAGAGTTGGTATTTACGATTTTTATAAGTTGCCAACTTTCACCTGTACCGCGTCTGTAAACCCGGTAGGTTTTAGCATTCTTAACAGGCGCCCATTTAACCTCAACACCGTCAGTTTTGTTGGTTGCGGTAAAAGAATCGGGAGTTTCAAGCCTTCTTATAAGCTTTCCCTCACGGTCATAATCACCCCTTGTTTTACCATCGGTTGCCCTTAAGGTGTAACGATAGCCTTTGCCACTTTCGGCAGTTTTATCAGTAAAAGAGGTTTTACTTGTAGTACCAAGATATGTCCAACCTTCACCTGTATAGCACCTGTAAACACGATAGCCTGTGGCGCCGTAAACCGAGTTCCATGTAAGTCTTATACCCTCGGTGCGGTTCTGGGCGGTTTCTATAATGGGGGGCTTAAGGTATGCGGCAAAAATGGTTACGGAAATACTTACAGAAGCGGTTATAAAAACAAAAACCGCTATTATCAGTGACATAGTCTTTTTCACACAACACACCTCCATTTTAATATAATATCTTATATTATACCATTAATATATGGAGTGTCAAGTTTTGTCGATTTTGGTTTGTTTCAAAATAAAAAAAGACTGATTATTATTTGTTAATCAGTCTTTCTCAATATTACTGCCGATAAGGCATTTACTTTTATGAAATCGGACGAATATCCTCCGTGGAGAATTTCGGGCTTGTATCTGAAATCATCGGGAAGATAATAGTCAATCTCGTGGTTATTGCGGTTTACTATTATAAATAAGGTTTCACCTTCACCCGAGCGTTGGTAGGCAACGCAACCGAGCATTGCGGAGTATGGGATGAATATACCTTCCTTGAGAGAGGGGCTTTCGTGTCTTATTACACCTAACTTTTTGTACCACTCCGTAAGGTCTGTGTCCTCGTTTCCCCAAGGGAAGAAACCGCGGTTGAAGGGGTCACCGCCACCCTGCATACCTGCTTCGTCACCGTAATATACAGAAGGGAAACCGGGGAGTGTATATTGAAGAACAGTGGCGGCTTTTAATAGTTTTTTTGCATTCGCATATTCCACCTCCGTAAGCTTACAGTTTACCTGAATGTTACGTGGTTTATGCTCTATTGAATCGTAAATAAGGCTCGTAATAATTCGTGCCGTATCGTGGGTGCCTATATGGTTCATAAGGCAATTAAGCGCTTGTTTGGGGTAGTTTTCGCAAACTGTGACTACATTTTCCATAAAGCTTTCTGCGACGCCGTAACGCATAAATGAAACAATTGCAGAAGCAAAGGGGTAGTTCATTACAGAGTCAAGTTGGTCACCTAAAAGATATCTGCGTCTGCCACCGTGACTGAATTTGTTTGTGGCATCCTCCCACACTTCACCGATAATAAAATAATCCTTGTTTATAGCCTTTACGCGTTTATTTAATTCATCAAGGAATTTATCAGGTAATTCGTCCGCAACGTCAAGTCTGAAGCCAAATGCCCCTGCATTGAGCCATTTTTCCAGAACACCATTTTTACCCGATATATACTCAATAAATGAGGGGGTATCCTCGTTGGTTTCGGGGAGAGTGTCGATACCCCACCAGCTTTTATAAGTACCATCATTTTTAAATGTGAACCAATCCTTATAGGGGCTGTCCGGGGTGTTGTAGGCACCATTGAGGGGATAACGTTTTTCGCGGTTGAAATAGATACTGTCGGAGCCTGTGTGTGAGAAAACACCGTCAAGTATAATTTTTATACCAAATTTATCTGCGGAATTACAAAGGTCTATGAAGTCCGATTCTGTACCTAACATTGGGTCAATTTTCATATAATCTGCCGTATTGTAGCGGTGGTTTGAGTGGGCTTCAAAAATTGGGTTAAGGTAAAGAATGGTTACGCCTAACTCCTTGAGGTAGGGGAGTTTTTCTTCAATTCCCTTAAGTGTACCGCCGAAATAGTCGTTATTGAGCATTTTGCCCTGAGCATTGGGTTCCCACAGGGGTAATTCGTCGGTACTGGTGTGAATTACGCGGTCAGTATAGGTTGTGTCAACGGGCAAAATCCCTTTATTAAATCTATCGGGGAAAATCTGGTACATTATACCGCCCTTTACCCATTGGGGTGTGACGTAGTCTATGTTGTAAACGGTCTGTTGCCATTCGTTGCCGCTTGGTGCAAATTCACCGCACCCTCCCGAACGTAAAAAAATGTTACCTTTTCCAAATGGGGTTTCATAGGTGAAATGGTAAAAATACAAACCACTGCTTTCGAAGGTGAAGTTTATATCCCACCATTCCTCGTGGTCACCATTCATACCGCACCAGAATAAATCCCGGTATTGCTCACCCTCACCGTCTTTATGAAAAACGAGTGTTACCTTACTACAAGAGAAGTTACGGGGCATAAGAACAGCAAGCCGCAAGCTTTCGCCTGCGGCTGTACTGCCGAATATGGATTTGTGTCGTAAATCTCGTGAATTGTAAGGTATGAATTGCAAAGAATATCAGTCCTCGTAGCCGTTTGGATTTTGGTGCTGCCATCTGTAAGAGTCGGCACACATTTCGTCAATGCCTTTTTCTGCAACCCAGTTAAGCTCTTCTTTTGCTTTTGAGGGGTCAGAATAACAGGTTGCAAGGTCACCGGGACGACGGTCAACTATCTTATAAGGAACTTTTACGCCCGATGCTTTTTCAAATGCTTCAACAACCTGAAGAACGCTGTAGCCACAACCTGTACCGAGGTTGTAAACGAAAACGCCTGTTTCACCGAGGATTTTATCAAGGGCTTTAAGGTGGCCCTTTGCAAGGTCAACAACGTGGATATAGTCACGCACACCTGTACCGTCGATAGTGTCGTAATCGTTACCGTAAACGCTGAGAAATTCGCGTTTGCCTTCGGCAACCTGTGTTATGTAGGGCATAAGGTTGTTGGGAATACCATTGGGGCTCTCACCAATCATGCCACTGATATGAGCACCGATGGGGTTGAAGTATCTTAAAATACAAACGCTCCATTCGGGGTCGGATTTTGCAAGGTCCTTAAGAATCTGCTCAATAAAGAATTTTGTGGTGCCATAGGGGTTTGTAGTACCGCCTGCAACCATTGTTTCCTTAAGGGGTGAAACATTGTGTTCACCGTAAACAGTAGCGGATGAACTGAAAACAATTTTTTTACAGCCGTGTGCAGCCATTGCCTCGCAAAGAGTTACTGTACCGCTTATGTTGTTTTCATAGTAGAGCAAAGGCTTTTCGCAGGATTCGCCAACTGCTTTAAGACCTGCAAAGTGAATTACAGAATCAATATCATATTTTTCAAAAACCTTGTCGAGGGCTTCTCTGTCGCGGATATCACATTCTTCGAACTGGAAGCCTTTACCTGCAAGCTCTTCGATTCTGTCAAGAACCTTGGGGCAACTGTTATAGAAGTTATCAATGATAACTATGTCTTTTCCGCTTTCAAGAAGTTCAATTGAAGTGTGGGAGCCGATATAACCTGCTCCGCCTGTTACGAGTACTGCCATAATATTATCTCCTTATTCCAGTAAAATTACCATATTATTTCGTCATCATTAGTAGTGGGTTCTTCAGTCTGAGGCTCTGTAGTAGAGGGCTCGGGCTTTTTAGTAGAGGTTTCCGTAGAAGGCTCTGTTTTGGTGGTTGTGGTATTGTTGTTATTGTTGGGATAAACTATATTGTAATCCGTGTTGGGTTGAACCTGTGGTAAGGTAGTTGTAACATCGAATATAGACGTTACTGAAGCGAGTTCCGTAAGCTCGGCAACTGTGTTACCGGGATTGAATTGGTTTGCGACCTGAGTTTCGGTGGGTCTGCCGTTTTGTTGGTATACATCACTTTCAGCTGCATCAGATGGTGTTACAAAGAAACCATTAAAATACAACATAACGAAAATTGTACCTGCAAGAGCGATTAAGGAAAGAAGAATAGCAAGAAGTATTATTACAACCTTGTTTGATTTCTTCTTTTTCTTTTTAGCAGGGTTAACGTCTGCAACAACCTCCGCCTCGATACGGGATTGCTCGTATTTAGCAATTTCATCCGGGGAAGCGGCAAGCTTGAAAATAACCTCATCAAGATATTTATTTATCATCGAGTAAAGCTCGGTTGTGGCTTCTACAATAAGGTTATCAACACTTTCCCCTGAATCTGCAAAAAGTTTTTTTACAACGATTTTGTCTGCAGTTGCAACGCTTATGAAGGCGTAGTAGCTGACAATTTCGTCACCGCTTTTTTCACGGAAAATGTTGGAAACTGTTGCGCCGATTTCTGCACTTCTGAGCTCCATTGAACCTTTTGCAAGCTGTGCAGTGTATTCTTTGGGGTCTTCAACACCTGCGTCATTTACGAAGGGAGTAAAGAATACGTATTCACCGTAACCCTCACAGGCTCTTATATCCTCTTTGAGCATCTTTGCGGCAGGGGTGGAGGGGACGGA
>JAZRFO010000145.1:0-1659 GCA_045643685.1 Acutalibacteraceae bacterium | reverse complement strand
GAGGAAATCACAACAGGATTTTCCTTCGTTCCCTTACAGGTAAGTGTGGTTGCACACTCATACTCTCCGCCATTTTTAAACAGAAAGTGAGTTCCAGGCTTTACGTTCAGCTCCTTAAGTCCCGCCAGTGTTTTTATGGGGCTGTCTATATCCGTTCCGCTGTTGTTGTCGTCACCATTTACAGAGTCAAAATAATAATAATTTTTTCCGCTGTCAACCGCATAGGACAAAAGTCCCATATTGCAGAATAAAACAGAAACAATCATCACAAAGCAAAGAATTTTATTTAGTCTTTTCACTAAAAACACCCCAGATAATCTTTTTTAATACACAAATTGTATCACAAAGATGTTTGCTATGCAATATTAGAAGTCTTCTGATTTTGCACCGAACTCATTTTTGCACATTGTATGCTCACCCCACTGACAAAGCTTGGTATATATCCTTGCAGTTATTTCACCACAACATAACAAAGAACCGAAATGCTACACAACAAAACACCGCAAATCCAAAGATTTGCGGTGTCGTTCTATCTTATTCTTCAAATATGTAATCAAGTGCAAAATAACACTCTCTTGACTGATTTCTGTAATTATTAAATGTTTCAACTACCTGCTCAAAGCTGCCCTCAGGATTGCAGCAGAAGTCAAACATTGCTCTTGTGTTTGTAAGGTAATTTTTCAAATCAGGATAGTGCACATAGTCAGCATAAGCCTTGCTCATGCTTTTCATTGAGTCCTTTGCACTATCAAGGAGCATTTCGATTTTTGCAGTACGACCTGTAACCTCATAAGTTTTAACTACCAGGTTAATAACCGCAGAGAATTTGTCAGTATATCTGTAAAACAAACTTTTATATGCTTCTTCCACATCATCATCTGTATATTCTGCGGGGACTTCATCCTCACCATAATATGAATACATTACGCCCTTTTTTATATCCTCGAGAGAAATGTTCATATCCTCAACCAAGTATTCCAAGCCTTCAATATAATCATAGGAAGAATAACGAGAGCCTGTTTTACCTTTGATTTCATCATTTTCGTTTATGCCTTTAAACCATGCCTCGTAAATATCGTGTGAAAATTCATTGACGTTATTGTATGCTTCATCAATTGTTTTATAAGCCTCTGCAGCCTTCTTATAAGCCAAAAAATCACTTGATAAAAAAGCTATGCAACCAACAAGAATAATTGCTATTACAGAAACAATTATTACCTTTACCTTTGTTTTCATTTAAACATCTTCCTTTCAAACACCATTTTTATTTGGTGATACTGAGTCTAGCAGATAACATACGCTGTGTCAACATCAAATACCCAAACCATCGATCTTGCCATCCAGACAATTCCTCTATTTATTTCTGATATATCTTTACATAATCAACTATAAATTCGCACTTATATTCACTTTCGAGTATATCCAACTTTTCCGAGTCAGGTGTGCAGAGGGAAACAATGGGCAGTAGCTTTTCCTCTGATACACCATTGCCGAAGGTTGAGCGTGTTGTTTCCACTCCGTTTATATAGAAAATATACTCTTCCTCGGTCCACTCAAGGCCGTAGGTATTATATTCTTCACAAGGCTTTTCCACCTTGAAGTCGCCTAAAATTGCGGATTGAAAACCCTCTTGCTCTCCGTCAACACCAGCACAGTGTA
>JAZRFO010000144.1:0-5056 GCA_045643685.1 Acutalibacteraceae bacterium | reverse complement strand
GTTTGGCACCGATGCCAATACTCTTGAGGAGGCGGTGTATTCCGCACAATTAATAGGGGAGTCGCTGGTGGAAATGTTTGATAAAGAGGTGGAAAAACAGTGATGGAATTCAACAGATTGTTAAATGCATTTACTATTTCGGCAATTGTAATTTTGCTTGTCACGGCTCTTGTGGGTGCGGCTTTTACTGTTTCGAGCCGTGCCGAGAGTAATCTTGGTGCCGTCAGTAACTCGGAATATGAGAAAAATAACCAACTTATACACCCGATATTTTAACAAAACGTAAAAAAACTGCGATTTTTTGTGAAAGTGTAGAAAGTCTATTGAAAAAATCATAAGTTTATTGTAAAATATTAGCAAAGAATGGTACACTTTATTAGTGTAACATTTTCGTTAAACTTAGGAGATGAACCAATGTCACTTAAACTCAATACCCGTTATCTCGAGGGTTTTGTTAACTCATCCGACGTTGACAAAATTGCTTCCGAGGTTGATGCGGCTGTTGAACTTCTTAACTCCCGTACAGGGGCAGGTAACGACTTTCTTGGTTGGTTAGACCTTCCCGTTGATTACGACAAGGCGGAGTTCGAGAATATCAAAAAAGCTGCCGCAAAAATCCGTAGCGATAGCGACGTGCTCGTTGTTATCGGTATCGGTGGCTCATACTTAGGTGCAAGAGCCGCTATTGAATTCTGTAAATCACAGAATCGCAACTTACTTGAAAAACCCCAGATTATTTTCGCAGGTAACACACTTTCTTCTTCAGCACTTGCTGAGGCGGTTGCTCTTTGCGAGGGTAAGGATTTTTCAGTAAATGTTATTTCAAAATCGGGCACAACTACCGAGCCCACAATTGCTTACCGTGTTTTCAAAAATCTTCTTGAGAAAAAATACGGCAAAGAAGAAGCAGCCAAGAGAATTTACGCTACTACCGATAAGGCTCGCGGTACTCTTAAAGAGTTATCCGACCGTGAGGGTTACGAAACCTTCGTAATTCCGGACGACGTTGGTGGCAGATATTCAGTTCTTACCGCTGTTGGTCTATTACCCATTGCAGTTGCAGGTATTGATATCGACCTTATGATGAAGGGTGCAGCAGATGCTCGTTCCGCTTATTCTGAAGGCGATGTTTACACCAACGATTGTTATAAATACGCAGCAATGCGTAACATTCTTTACCGTCAGGGTAAATCTGTTGAAATGATGGTTTCTTACGAGCCTGATTACACTCTTATGAACGAGTGGTTCAAACAGCTTTACGGCGAAAGCGAAGGTAAGGACGGCAAGGGTATTTACCCCTCATCCGCTATCTTCTCAACTGACCTTCACTCTTTAGGTCAGTACGTTCAGGACGGCGAAAGATTATTGTTTGAAACAGTAGTTACATTCGACAAACCCAAGAACGAGCTTATCATTGAACTCGACCCCGAAAATGGTGACGGTTTCAATTTCGTAGCAGGTAAGAGTGTTGACTACGTTAACAAAAAGGCTTTCCTCGGTACTGTACTTGCTCATACCGACGGTAAGGTTCCCAATATGATTCTTGAATTGGACGAAATGAATGAATATAACTTCGGTTATCTTGCATTCTTCCTTGAAAAGGCTTGTGCAGTTTCAGGTTACATTTTAGGAATCAATCCTTTCGACCAACCCGGTGTTGAAAGCTACAAAAAGAATATGTTCGCTCTTCTTGGTAAACCCGGTTACGAGGAACATAAAAAATCACTTGAAGCAAGACTTTAAAGATTAACGACTATTTTAACAAAGGATGAACGGAAATCCGCCTGTATAAAACACGTTCGGATAATTCCTTTCACCCTAAAATGGAAATCACGCCGAAAGGCGAGAAATAAACAACGGAGGTACATTATTATGGTTTCACTTATTATAGGCAACAAAGGTTCCGGTAAAACAAAAAAACTTATTGCTCTCATCAACGAGGCAGTAGCAGCTTCCGACGGAACTGTAGTTTGCATCGAAAAATCCCCGTTACTTACTTATGAGGTAACCCACAAAGCAAGACTTATCGAAACAGAAAGATTCGATATCCAGGGCTGCGACGCATTCTATGGTATGGTATGCGGCGTTATCGCACAGGACCACGACTTAACAGATGTTTTTGTTGACGCTACATTTAAAATCGTTGGCAGAGATTATGATGAGTTTGCTGCACTTATAAATAAAATTTGCAAGGTTTCTGAAGAATCAGGCGTTAATTTCGTATTCACCGTTTCTGAAGACCAGGATAAACTTCCTGAAGCTCTTTTTGCAAATGCAAAGGTAATCTGAGTAAATTTGAAAAAACCTTGTATTCGGTTTCGGATACAAGGTTTATTTTTTGTGCCTCGGGTATATTGTTGCTTATTTTGTAAACATTCTACATTATTACAGTTATATATGAGACTGTTTTGTGTGAAGATTTTTTATAAATTTATATTGACAAAAAAGGTTTTAGATAATATAATATTCGGGTATGTTGAGAGGTAATGTGTATGATTATCGAACTTGAATCTATTTTCAATACCGAGGGTATGGTTGTACCCATCGATTATGAACTTTCACTTAATTCTGTGGAAGTTTCGGGTTTTAATCCTGTTACATCTCCCGTAAGGGTTTGTGGCAAGGTGGAAAACAGAGCAGGTATCGTTAATCTTACCGCCAAAGCCGACTTGGTCTACGAGGCTCCCTGTGACCGTTGTGCAGTTGATGTTAAACGCAACTACACTTTCCCTGTTGAGCATACTCTTGTAGTTGCTCTCGAAAGCGGTGACAACGACGATTTCCTCGAGGTGCCCAATATGCGCCTTGACCTTGACGCTCTTGTTGAAGAAGATGTCAATCTCGCTCTTCCTTCAAAATACCTTTGCAACGATGACTGTAAAGGTCTTTGCCCCACTTGTGGTAAAAACCTTAATAAAGACCAATGCGATTGTAAAGCACCTATAGACCCCAGAATGGAAGTGCTTTTAAAGCTTTTGGAAGAGTAAGTAATTTAAATTTATATAGGAGGTAAGACTCATGGCAGTACCCAAGAGAAGAGTTTCCAAAGCAAGAAGAGATAAGAGAAGATCCAACGTTTGGAAAATGGACGCAGCAGCACTCGTAAAGTGCCCCAACTGTGGCGATTACAAGAGACCCCACAGACTTTGCACAGCATGTGGCTATTACAACGGCAAACAGGTTATCTCAGTAGACTAATCTGTAATAGTTTGTAACTCGTATTTCAGAGGGCGGTGAGAGGATTCTCCCCGCCCTGTTGGACTGTTATTTCGTTTTATTTAAAGGTAGGTGAGTGACGTGTCTGTTAAAGTTGAAAATGTTATAAGTTCCTCTTACGGCGAAAAGGCGGGAATATTAAAAGACGATGTTATTGTAAGTATTAACGGCAACGAAATTTTCGATGTGTTGGACTACCGTTTTTATATTCAGTCACGAAAACTCAGTATTACCTTGTTACGACAGGGTCAGGAAATTTCAACAAATATCCGTAAGGGTGATGAATTTGCGGATATTGGTCTTGAATTTAACACTTACCTTATGGATAAACAACATTCCTGCAAAAATAAGTGTATTTTCTGTTTCGTTGACCAGATGCCCAAGGGTATGCGTGATACCTTATATTTCAAGGATGACGATTCACGAATGTCCTTCCTTTTTGGTAACTACATTACCCTTACGGGTCTTTGTGAGAGGGAAGTTCAACGTATAATGGATATGCACATTTCACCTGTGAATATATCCGTTCACACAATGAACCCCGAACTCAGGGTTAAAATGATGAAAAATCCCAACGCCGGTAAAGTACTTGGTATTCTTGATAGATTTTCTGAAAAGGGAATCGAGATGAATACACAACTTGTTCTTTGCCCCGGTATAAACGACGGTGAAGAGTTGCGCTTCTCGTTGGAGGAGCTTTCAAAACTTTATCCCAGTGTAAAAAGCATTGCGGCAGTACCTGTAGGGCTTACAAAGTATCGCGACGGTCTTTACCCCTTACGTACTTATACCAAAGAAGAAGCGGCACAGGTTATTGATATTATTGACGAGTTCAATGCCCATTTCAGCTTTTTCAACGGTGGCAAAAACCTTGCTTACGCGTCGGACGAGTTCTATTTAATAGCCGAAAGACCCTTGCCTGACGGGGATTATTACGGTGAATACAGTCAGCTTGATAACGGCGTAGGTATGTGTACTCTCTTGAAAGAGGAGTTTATGTCCGCATTGGACGAAACATCCGAAAGGGAAGTTAACAGAAAGCTTACTCTTGCAACGGGTTATGCGGCTTACGATTTGTTGAAGGAGCTTTGCCAAAAAGCTCAGGAGAAATTCAAGGGACTTAATATTGATGTTATAAAAATCAAAAATGACTTTTTTGGTGATACAGTAACCGTTGCGGGACTCGTAACGGGTATTGACTTTAAAAATCAACTAAAAAATAAGGATTTAGGCGAGGCGGTATTGATACCCCGTGTTTCCCTTCGTAACGAGGGGGATAAATTCCTTGACGATATTACAGTTGAGGAATTAAGCGAAGCCTTAAATATTCCTGTTATACCCGTGGAAAATGACGGGTATAAATTACTTGAAACCATTATTGACGGAGGTGTTTGATATGGCAAAACCTGTTGTTGCCATTGTTGGCAGACCTAACGTAGGTAAATCAACCTTATTTAATAAACTTACCGGCACACGTCTTGCTATTGTGGATAATACACCCGGTGTTACCCGTGACCGCCTTTTTGGTGATTGCGAGTGGTTGGGTCACAGTATGTTGCTTGTTGATACAGGCGGTATCGAGCCTTATTCAAATGACGTTATTCTTTCGCAGATGCGTCGTCAGGCTCAACTTGCCATTGACAGTGCTAACGTAATTATCCTTGTTACGGACTTGCGTGACGGCGTTGTGGCTACGGACGAGGAAGTTGCAACAATGCTTCAGAAAAGCGGTAAACCCATTGTTTTAGCCGTAAATAAATGCGACTCATTGGGTGCGCCACCCCCGGAATTGTACGAGTTTTATAACCTTGGTCTTGGTGACCCCATACCTGTTTCATCC
>JAZRFO010000143.1:0-8035 GCA_045643685.1 Acutalibacteraceae bacterium | reverse complement strand
TTGCAATAACAAGGCAAAACTCGCAGGAAGGCTTTCTCCTTTCAAGAGTTTTAACGCAGTTAGTGCGAATTTTTGTCTTCCAAAACCGTGTAGTGTTCAACTGTCGCCAACTTGAATTTAAAACTAATTTAATCTTCCTTTTTCAAGGAATTGAAAAACGCAAGGAAACTGTCATCACTCATTTTTGAGGGATCGGACATTTCGCGTTTTTTCTTTTCTTCTTCCAACACAATAAGGCAATCCTCACACTCTTTTAATGTGTTTGAAACCATTGACTGTTTCGAAAGAAGTCGGGCAACCGCCCCAGTTTCTTCAGAAGTAAGAAAACGTGATAACTGAGAAATATCAATACTTTCGTCCGCATCAAGCCTTGTACTTACAACCTCTAAAATACGTTTATTTACAGGGGTAATGAAAACGTCATTACCAAGCCTGTCCTTAAGTTTTTTATAGAAAGCGGCGTTATTAAACAAAGAAACAAGCAAGGTATCCTCTGCTTTAGCGGCTCTCATATTTTTAACCCTTTGGGGGTCAATCATTTTTTCCATATCCTGTGCCTGTTTTTGTGCATTTTGGAACTCGGATTTGGTTTTTTTATAGTTCTCGCGACGTGCAGCCTGTTTAATCTGCTGAAGCATAGCGTCCTTTGAAACGCCCAATTCATCTGCAAGGCGCATAGCGTAAACATCGCGCTCTAATGAATCGGTAGTAGCAAGGTAATTTGCCGCTTCACGCAGGAAATTGACTTTGCCGTCGGAGCTCTGGACATCAAATTTGGAACGAATTACGGATAATTTATACTCGGTGTCGTTATCAGCATTATTCAGAAGCTTTGCGAACATCTCTTTACCGTGAACACGTATAATCTCGTCAGGGTCTTTACCGCCCTGAAGTCTTATAACCTTAACTCGTACACCTGTTTTTGAAAACAGGTTAAGTGCCGCACGAACCGCTTTCTGTCCTGCTTCGTCAGAGTCGTAGCAAAGAGCGACCTCATCCGCATAACGAGAAATAAGGCTAACCTGCTCGGGAGTAAGAGCCGTACCGAGACCTGCAACTGCATTCTCGAACCCTGCACCATGAAGGGCTATAACGTCCATATACCCTTCGCAGAGAATGATTTTTCGGTCATTGCCGTTTTTGGCAAAGTTCAAAGCGAATAATTCGTTACTCTTTTTATAAACAAGTGTATCGGAAGTGTTTATATACTTAGGTTTACTGTTATCAAGCACTCGACCGCCAAAGGCTACTACGTTACCACGAAGGTCAATTACAGGGTACATAACCTTTGCCCTGAATGCATCGTAGTAATATCGTTTGCCATTCTTTTCACTGAAACGCAAAAGGTTTGCCGCAACAAGCTCGTCACGATTAAAGCCCTTTGATTTAAGATGGTTTTCGAGGGCATGCCAATCATCGGGAGCGGCACCGAGGCCGAAATGCTTAATCATTTTAATCGGTATATTACGTCGCCTTAAATACTCCAGCTGACCTTTACCCGCCTCAGTAAAAAGAGTTTCGTGAAAGAACCTTGCGGCTTCACGGTTAGCGGCATAAATACGTCGTCTGAGATTTGAGGCACTGTCGTCAACCTTATCGTCGGGCATTTTAATACCCGCCCTGTCTGCAAGAAGTTTTACCGCCTCGATATAATCAAGGTTTTCGATATTTCTTACAAAGTTTATAACATCGCCACCTGCACCGCAACCGAAACAATAATAAGAAGCAGTTTCGGGATAAACGGTAAAGGAAGGTGTTTTTTCGTTATGAAACGGACAAAGACCCGTCAAGGTCTTTCCCCTTCTGCGAAGGTCAACGTACCCGGCAATTACAGATTCTATATCGTTACTATCGCGCAGTCTGTCAATAAAATCGTCCGTAAAACGAAATGCCAAGTAAATCACCTCCGTAAAAAATTATATATACTTAATAAATCCAGGTTTTGGGAACAAATAAATCGTTGAATGTCTTAAGAGAATAACTGTCTGACATACCTGAAATATAGTCACAAGCGGCACGTTCCGCGCCCTCGCGCTTAGCAATTTCAAAATAGAATTCGGGCATCTGGTGTGGGTTGCGCGAAAAATAACGGAAAAGCTCTTTAATCATACTTTCAGCTTTACTTTCCTCGCTCTTACACACGGGATTTGTATAAACGTATTTAAACATAAATGAATGAAGTCGGTTGTATGCATCCTGAACCTCGGGTGACATACGGATTTCATCCCTACTGTTTTCAATAACTGACATTATGAGTGTGTTGATACGCTGAGTCTTGGAAAAGCCAAGAACAAGGCGGATATCAAGGGGTATATCATCCTCACTAAGCACCTCACCACGACAAGCATCGTCAATATCGTGGTTAATATAAGCAATTTTATCGCTAAGTTTAACAATGCGACCCTCTAAGGTATCGGCTTCTTTACCGCGTGTGTGACAAAGGATACCATCACGAACCTCGTAGGTAAGGTTAAGTCCCTCACCCCTTTGCTCAATAAGGTCAACAACTCTTAAACTTTGTTCAAAGTGGGTAAAGCCCTTTTCATAGATACTGTCAAGAGCACGTTCGCCTGCGTGACCGAAGGGTGTATGACCCAAATCATGACCCAAAGCAATAGCTTCGGTCAAATCCTCGTTAAGATTAAGGGAACGAGCAATTGTCCTTGCAATCTGTGAAACCTCTAAGGTGTGAGTAAGACGTGTTCTGTAATGAACGTTATCGGGTGCTAAAAAGACCTGAGTTTTGTCTTTAAGACGACGGAAAGCCGAGGAATGTATAATCCTGTCGCGGTCACGCTGATAAGCGGTACGCACGGGACACTCTTCCTCAATTTTCTTTCTTCCCTTGGTGTTTTCGCACAACATTGCATACTGTGAAAGAGTTTCACGTTCACGTTGTAAATTTGTTAATCTGATAATATTATCCACCAAATCACCCTGAAATTACGATTCTTATATAATAATACTGATAATTTTTAAAAAACCCTCTTTTTTTGACAAATTATTTTGCAGCAATAATTTCGTCGACAAATTCGAGGGTAAGTTTTCCGTTTGAAATATCCTGTAATTTTTTATTGAACGGGTGTTCAGTACCCTGTTCTATACGGAAATTCAAGGTAACATCCTCTGCGAAATCAGTTTCATTCATAACACCGTCAAAATCCCTCACAAGGGTTTCAATCTTGCCGTAGAATGAATAATCGCACTTAATTCTGCAAACCGACCATGGTACAAGAGTTATAATCTCAGCACCATCAATACCCAATTTGGCAGAATGAGAATAGGCTCTGACTAAACCGCCACCGCCCAAAAGAATACCGCCGAAATACCTTGTTACCACAACAACGCAATCGGTAACATCCTCCTGAGTAATAACGTTAAGAACGGGCATACCCGCAGTACCCTGAGGCTCACCATCATCGGAAAATCGCTTAACACCACCCTCACGGATTGAGTAAGCATAAACATTATGGGTTGCATCCCAATGTTTTTTTGATATCTCGCCTATAAAATCAAGGGCTTCCTGTTCAGTTTTTACGGGTTTGGCGTAGCCTATGAATCGGGATTTTTTAACTATGTATTCCTCGGCGGCATAATGACCGAGAGTTTTATAAGGCTTAACCACGTTTACACCTCCGTATATAACGCAAAAAGCCGGTGATAACTCACCGGCTTACTAAGCATATGAAATTACTTAGAAAGGTTATATTTCTTATTGAATCTGTCAACACGTCCGCCTGTATCAACGAGCTTCTGCTTGCCTGTAAAGAACGGATGGCATTTTGAACAGATATCAACACGCAAACCTTCTTTTGTAGAAGCTGTTTCGAGTACAGCACCGCATGCACATTTAACCTGAGTTGCGCCGTATTTGGGATGAAGTCCTTCTTTCATTCTGTAGTCACCTCTTTATATTTGATAACACATTAGCAGAAGAATATTATCACAATAAGAAGAAAAAAGCAAGTGTTTTTTTAAAAAAATCCAAATTATTTTTTCTGTGCTTAAATTACACTTCTTCAGCTATGTCAAGAATAAGTCTTTCAGTCTTATCCCAACCGAGGCAAGGGTCAGTAATTGACTTGCCGAATATACCGTCACCTATCTTCTGGGCACCATCTTCAAGGTAACTTTCAATCATAATGCCCTTTACAAGCTTTTTGATATCTTCGTTATGAGCACGACTGTGAAGAACATCCTTTGTAATACGGATTTGTTCAAGATATTTTTTACCTGAGTTTGCGTGGTTGGCATCAACTACACAAGCAGGGTTCTTAAGCCCCGATTTTGCATAAGCATCACTGAGGTTTTGTAAATCCTCGTAATGGTAGTTTGAAATATTGTGTCCGTCACGATCAACGTATCCTCGCATAATTGCGTGAGCGTAGGGGTTACCCTCACTCTCTACTTCCCAACCGCGATAAATAAACGTATGACTACTCTGGGCTGCTGTAATAGCATTCATCATAACCGAAATATCACCGCCCGTGGGATTCTTCATACCAACGGGAGTTGAAACACCGCTTGATACAAGTCGATGCTCCTGATTTTCAACAGAACGTGCACCAATTGCGTTATATGAAAGCAAGTCCGAAAGGTAACGGTAATTTGCGGGATAAAGCATTTCATCCGCACAGGAAAAGCCGTACTCCTTAAGAGCACACATATGAAGTTCACGTATTGCTATAATTCCGTGGAGCATATCGGGTTTTTCGTTAGGGTCGGGTTGGTGAAGCATACCCTTATAACCTGAACCTGTGGTTCGGGGTTTGTTGGTATAAATTCGGGGAATTATCACAACTCTGTCTTTTACCTTTTCACGAACTTCTGCAAGACGTGAAACATATTCAAGAACAGGCTCTTTGGAGTCTGCCGAGCAGGGTCCGATAATAAGCAAAAGCTTGTCGGACTCACCCGCAAAAACTTTTCTTATTTCCTCGTCGTTTTTTGCTTTTTGCTCTGCCATCTGAAGGGTAAGAGGATATTGTTCCTTGATATCCATCGGAATGGGGAGTTTTCTTTTGAAGTTCATTGCCATAATTAATCTCTCCAATCAAATGATTTTATATTGTATTCCGAGGTTTTTAATATCCATAAAAAAGTCGGGATAACTTTTATTAACACATTGGGCATTATTTAAAACGCCCCCTGTCACACTGCACAAAACCGCAAAAGACATGGCAATTCTGTGGTCATTGTGACAATCAATTTCTTCCGTAGGCATTTTAGGAATAGTGTCGGGGATAATTATATAATCCTCCCCTATTTCCACATTGACACCGAACTTTCTAAGTTCCTGCGCCATAGCCATACCACGGTCACTTTCTTTAATTTTCAATCGGCTTGTACCGGTTAATTTTGCACCGTTTTTTAGAACGGCACCTATCATAAGCACGGGACCCAAATCGGGATATTGAGAAATGTCAAGTTCAGGTGTTCCTTCGGAAAGTTCTTCATAAAAGGCTCTGTAAATCTTATCGCCTTGCAAACTGTCGGGATTAAGTCCGTTTACAATCACATCACCATTTGCAAGATTAAACGCATCAAGAAATGCAGAGTTTGACCAATCGCCCTCAACAGAAAGGTTACAACTTTTATATTTCTGATTACCTTTTATAAAAAAGCCTTGAGATGTCTTTTCAATAATAACTCCAAACTCTTCCAATACACCTATTGTTATATCCACATAAGGGGCACTTTCAAGCTTAGTGGTTAATATTATCTCACTATCACCATCAAGAAGCGGTAAAGCGAACATTAATCCTGTAAAAAACTGGCTACTTACATTCCCCGGTAATTCAAACACTCCGCTTTTGAGTTTACCGCCCGTATAAAGCGAGTTATCTTCCCTACGAAGATAACAACCCTTTTCTTCAAAAAGCTCTTTATACACGTCCTGAGGACGTTCCATAAGTCTGCCCTTGCCCGTAAACTCACATTCATCTGCAAAAAGCATACTAATGGGTATCATAAATCGCAAGGTGCTTCCGCTTTCGTTACAATAGAAAGTTTTTTTAGCCTTTTTCTCTGCACAAGAAACACCTGTAACATTTGCAGTATTTTCATTTATTTCAATATCTGCTCCAAGATTTTCAAGGCAGGAAATAGTAGCCATAATATCGTCATTTGTACTGATATTATCAATAATACTTGTACCCTCAGAAAGGGCAGCACATATCAATAGCCTATGAGCAACACTCTTGGATGGCGGTGCGGTGATTTCGCCCTTAGCCACAGAAGGTGTAATACTTACATTCATTTTTTCACCTTCTCAATCAGTGCATCAATAGCTTCAAGATATCCGTCGGTGCCTTTGCCTGTTATTGTTTTAAAACAAGCCTGACGTATGTAGCTAATCTGTCTGAAGTCTTCTCGGGATGAAAGGTCAGAAATATGAACCTCAACAGTTGGAATACCAACTGCTTTCAAAGCATCAAGAAGAGCAATCGAAGTGTGGGTGTATGCTCCGGGATTAATAACTATACCGTCAAAAACGCCGTAAGCAAACTGAATATTATCCACCAAATCACCTTCATGGTTGGACTGATAACACCTAACCGCTACACCCTTTGACTTGGCGTAATCTTCAATTTTTTTAATAAGAGTGGCATAGGTTTCCCTGCCGTAAATATCGGGTTCTCTTATACCTAACATATTAAGGTTAGGTCCGTTAATCACAAGAATATTCATTGAAATCCGCCTCAATTCTTTCGGCAACCTCGTCTATTGTACCACTACCATCTATAACAACATCCGCACACTGAAGGTAAAGTGAATAACGCTCGTTATATCTCTTTTCAAGTGCCTCAGTATCTCTTGACAAGGGTCTGTCAGAAGTGGCAACAAGTTTTCTGAGAGGTCTGTTTATAAAATAAATTCTACCGTTTTCTTTTAAAACATCTGTATTCTCTTTATTAAGTATTGCTCCGCCACCTGTAGCAATAACGTGATTATTGCGTGATGACACGGAGAAAATCTCGTCTTTTTCGATTTCTCTGAAACCTGCTTCACCGATTTCAGAAAAAATCTCTGTTATGGGCTTGTTTTGGGATTTAACTATCAAATCATCTGTATCAACAAATAACTTTGAAAGTCTTTGGGAAAGGAGCTTTCCTACGGTTGTTTTACCGCTACCCGGCATTCCCACAAGCACTATATTCATTTTATTTTTGTAAAGATTTCTGAAAATATTTTCAACCTTTTCGTTATCTACGGGGGTGTCTATAAATTTCTCTACCGCGTAAGCCGCCTGAGAAACAAGCATATATAAACCGCCCGTAGACACAACACCCATATCCTCTGCATCGCAAATAAGTTTTGATTTTAAAGGATTATAAACCGCATCAAAAACCGCTTCAAGAGAAGTAAATCTTTTTAAATCCACCGCAGAGCTACCAATATTCGGAAACATTCCGCAAGGTGTTGTATTTATTATGATTTCAAAATCAGTATATTTTTTATATGCATCTGCGTATGTAACATAACCATCTTTCGCCTGACGTGAAACCTTAACAACCGCTTTCGCACCTAAAAACTCGGAAACTGCAACGGCAGTATTGGATGTACCACCACTACCTAAAACAAGAACCTTTTTGTCTTTAAGGTTTACGTTTTCTCGTTCAATAAGTGCTTTCAAGCCGTAAAAATCTGTATTATAACCATAAAGCTTTCCGTTACGGTTTACTACTGTATTAACCGCGTTTATGCTTTGGGCTTCGGGTGAAATCTCGTCAAGAAAAGGTATGATTTCCTGTTTATAAGGTATTGTCACATTAATGGCTTTGAAATCCCTTTTGTCGAAAAAATCCTTAAGATTTTCTCGTTCAATTTCAAGAATTTCATAATTATAATCTACAAGAGCATTGTGTATTTCCTTGGAAAAGCTATGCTTTAAATGCTCACCGATACAACCGTATTCCATACCTTACACCAACCAATCGGTACCGAATTTCTGTGAAAGCAAGTCACAAAGAGTAATGGCAACAATACTGTCAACAACCACTCTTGCACGATGTACTATACAGGGGTCGTGTCT
>JAZRFO010000142.1:0-4685 GCA_045643685.1 Acutalibacteraceae bacterium | reverse complement strand
GATCTTTACGAAGTTCAGGTTGTTTCTTGGTACGACAACGAAAACAGCTACACAAGCCAGATGGTTAGAACAATCAAGTACTTTGCAGAACTTGCTTAATTAACCTTATAAATCAACAAACTCCTTAAGGCGAAAACCTTAAGGAGTTTATTTTTTTACTTTAATTTATAAACATTATAGTCAAAAGTTGTGTAAACATCGCTGAATAAATAATGCTCCAATCTTTGCTCCGTTTGTTCAACACAGGACATTACAAAATCAGCGCTACCATCGTCGAGAGCATTGAACATCTCTTCAAAATCAAGCGTTTCAATAACCAGCGTATAACCTAAGTAACTACAAATTTCCTTTGCAATATACACATCCGTACCGATAACTGCACCATTTTCATCAAAACACACGTTCTTATCAAAAACAGGGTCACACACCATAACGAGTGTACCCTTATCCCCTGTTGATTCACTGCAGATATACTCTTCATCATTATAAACTGCGTTTTTTATTTCATCGATTGTACCATCTTTTTTCAAAACAGAAATAGTTTCGTTAAATTTGTTGCACAATTCAATGTTATCAATGGCAAAACAAGCTCTATACTCGATATTATATTCACATTTTTCTGAAAAACATAGGTTTTTGTTTTCCTTTTCGAACAAATAACCCGAATATTCATCCAATACAACATAATCTGCTTTGCCATTGAGTGTCGCCACCACAGCATCTGAATCGGTTGCATATTCAACATACTCAGCGCCCTTACTTGCTGCGAATTCACGTGCCGCATCAACGTTTCCTGAAACCAATGAAACTGCAACAATTGTTTTCTCAAACAATTTATATTCCTCGTCTTTTTGACAGGAAACCAAGAGTATTAAAATAACCGCAACAAGCCCTATACTCAATATCTTTCTATTCATAACACACCATTTTAAAAAGTCGATTTTTGCAAAAGCAAAAATCGGCTTTTTATAATTTATTTTGTACCGAAAATTCTGTCTCCGGCATCACCGAGTCCGGGAACAATGTAAGCGTGGTCGTTAAGTTTTTCATCCAGTGATGCCACAAAAATATCTACGTCCGGATGTGCTTCTGCCAATGCATTAAGACCTTCAGGTGCAGCAATTATACCAAGGAATTTAATATGTTTGGGGCCGCGTTTTTTTATCTGTGTAATAGCATCAATAGCAGAACCGCCTGTAGCGAGCATGGGGTCTACAACAAAAACTTCTCTTTCCTCTATATCTGCAGGAAGTTTACAGTAATATTCTACGGGCATTAATGTTTCCGGGTCACGATAAAGACCGATATGACCCACCCTCGCAGAAGGAACTAAAGCCAACATACCGTCAACCATACCAAGACCTGCTCTTAAAATAGGAACAACTGCAAGTTTTTTTCCTGCAAGAACCTTTGTTTTTGTAACACAAATGGGAGTTTCAACCTCTGTTTCTTCAAGAGGTAAATCCCTTGTTGCCTCATAACAAATAAGCGTTGCTATTTCTGAGATAAGGGCTCTGAACTCTTTTGAACCTGTACTTTTATCTCTTAAAATAGATAATTTGTGCTGAATAAGCGGATGGTCCATAACTAAAATTTTACCCATAATACACATTCCTTTCCGAACATCTATAAATTAATTATAAGACGCTTACTGAAAATTGTCAATAAATGTCGAATTATATTAAATCTTTTAAAAGCTTTATACTATCAAAAATATCTTTTTCAAAATCATCCGTACGTGCTTCAATTGAGCAAGTTTCGCAACCACACTTATTTAATGAATCGAAGAAGTTTTTGTAAATACTCTTAATAGCATCGGTATCTGAATTTGAAGGATACGTACGTTCAACAGGCTCTGCAATATGAGCATGGCAAACCTGACCCTTAAACTCGGCTATACCCTCAACGCTGTCATTATTGCCGTAAACATGATAAAGGTCTGCAAGGCCTTTTACATTATTTTTACCACTCATTCGAGCAATTTCAATACCATCGCTAACAGTATAAATCATCGTTGATTCGCAAAAGCGCAAGGGTTCAATAACAATTATTGCCCCTGACTTCTCGGCTCTCGGAGCGGCATATTCACTAAGGAAAAATGCAAGCTGCTCCTTTGCCTTTTCTAAAGAATAACCCTCAGGAAAACTACGAGCCTTACCGCTACCTAAAACAATTGTTTTAACGCCTAATTTTTCGGCACGGGTAAATCCGCGGTCAATATACTCCTTAAGGGCAACATAGTCAACATCGTCACCCACAAGTTGCATACTACCGGGTATAAAACCATTTGCAGCAATACAAGGCAGAGAAAAACTATCCAGAACACTTTTACATTCATTGAATTTTTCATCGCTATAGTCTGCAAGACAACCAAAGCCTGTTTCAAGATAATCAACCCCTGCTTCCGCAGACGCTTTCATTGCATTGAAATCATCAAGACCTCTGCAAACACCTAATTTCATAATTTTACACCCGCTTTCGCTTCTGTTAACATTTCCTCGGCATTTTTCAACTGAGTTTCGGTAATTTTTCCGCCACCTATAATACGGGCAATCTCATTTTTTCTGCCATCAATATCAAGAGGTGTAACGCTTGTATAAGTTTTACCATTGTTTGTTGCTTTTTCAATAAGATAGTGATTATCTGCATAAGACATTAGCTGAGCAAGATGGGTAACACACAAAACTTGTTTGCCTGTTGACACCTCTTTTAGTTTTGAGGCAACCTTAAGAGCAGCCCTACCACTTACGCCTGAATCAATCTCATCGAAAACCATAGTACTGATTTTATCTTTATTTGCCATTACGGTTTTAAAAGCAAGCATTATTCTCGATAATTCACCACCACTTGCAATTTTAGCAATGGGTTTGGGAACTTCACCAAGGTTTGCAGAAATAAGAAACTCAACCTTATCAATACCGTTCTCACTAAGTTCTGTTGTCTTGAAATCAACAACAAATTCCACATTTGGCATATCGAGAAATTCAAGTTCTTTGCAAACTTTTTTCGAGAAATCCAAGGCAGTTTTTTTGCGTTTTTCCGAAAGTTTTTCTGCCAAAGATTTTGCTTTAAGTTGTTGCTTTTCACAGAGAACTTTTAATTCTTCAAGTTTTTCATCGGAAAATGAAATTTCATCATATTCCACTTTTGCTTTTTCTAAAAATTCAAGAATATCTTCTTCCGTATCACCATATTTTTTACTCAAGTTATATATGGTGTTTATTCTGTTTTCTACATTTTCAAGCTCTTCACGTGAATAACCTTCATCACTTACACAGCCTCTTACAGAATCAGCTATATCCTCTAACTCATAATAAAGATTACCCAATTTTTCGGATAATTCTTCAACATCCTTTGAATACTGAGAAATTGATGAAAGTTCTTTATAAGCTCCCGACACCAATTCCACCGCGCCGTGGAATGAATCGTCACCTGACAATGCACCAAAAGCCCCATAAAGACCCTCTTGAATTTTCTCAAAATTCTGCAACTCGGTTCGTCTGTTTTTTAAACTTTCCCACTCACCGGGATTAATTTCTGCATCTTCTATTTCTTTGATTTGGAAAGCCAGTATATCTGCTTTACGTGCTTTCTCGCTTTTCTCACCCGAAAGACGTTTTATTTTACTTCTTGTAAGGGTTAATTCCTCGTATGTATTTTTATATTCCTCGAGTAATTCTTCGGCAGAAGACATTGCGTCAATATATGAAATATGGGATTCTTCGTTAAGTAAATCTCTGTTATCCTGTTGACCGTGAATGGATATGAGTTCGGTCCCTAAATCACGCAATACAGATACGTTTGTAAGAGCGTTGTTTACCCTACAGACGTTTCTGTCGGCACTTATAACCCTTGAAACAAGCAACGTATCATCGGGTGACACAGGTAAATCCAACATTCTGAGTTTGTTGTTTACGTTTTCACCCACACAGGAAAACAACGCAGTAACCTGCGCTTCGCTCTCCCCTGTTCTGATAAGCTCACGGGACGTACGAAAACCAAGTACTGCGTTTATAGAGTCAAGTATTATAGACTTACCTGCACCCGTTTCACCACTCAAAACATTAAAACCCTCAGAAAATTCAATTTCTGCACTTTCAATTATAGCAATGTTCTGTATTTTCAAAACGGAAAGCATATTTTTCACCTTATCATCATTCTGTTAAGTGCTTCTGCAACGCCGTGGGCTTCATCTGTTGTACGGCAAAGCATAAATATTGTATCGTCACCTGCAATTGTACCAACAACCTCACTTACGTTCATTGCGTCAATTGTGGCACAAGCAGCACCCGCAAGACCCGGAGAGCATTTAATAACACAAATATTACCTGCATAATCAACCTTAGTCATTGCAGTCTGAAAAAGAGCATCAAACATATCGGTGTAGCCGTTATCCTTGGCTTTTTCAACCGTGTATTTATAAATACCATTAGCACCCTGAGTTTTTAAAAGGCGTAACTCCTTAACATCTCTGGAAACCGTTGCCTGAGTAACGTCGCACCCCTTTTCCTTAAGCATTGCAAGAAGTTCCTCCTGTGTGCCGATATCGTACTGTTCAATTAAATCAAGTATAAGCTTATGTCTTCTTTTTTTCATTTCTATCCACTCTTAACCCGAAATTTTTTTATTCAAAACATCAATAAAAGTATCTTCTTTTATTTTTATAAACGAAACATAATCCTCTG
>JAZRFO010000141.1:0-5909 GCA_045643685.1 Acutalibacteraceae bacterium | reverse complement strand
TATGGAAAACGAATACCTCAAGGTAAGCTTCAACCATAATGGTACTTTCAACGTTATTGACAAAGAAAGTGGTAAGGAATTCAAGAACCTTGGCTACTTCAAGGATAGCGGCGAAATCGGTAACCCCTGGCAGCACGTTGCACCCGAAATTGACGAAACATTCACAACTCTCGGCGAACAGGCTAACGTTACCCTCCTTCGTCACGGCGAATTTGAAACAACATTCAAAATCACAATGCGTTGGGAACTTCCCGAAAAACGTGCATTTGACGAAAAATCAAGAAGCGAACACAAGCTTCCCAATGATATCGAAAGCCTTGTTACACTCCGTAAAGGTGCTAAATTCGTTGAAATCGAAACAACAATCAACAACCGTTGCGAGGACCACTACTTACAGGTTGCATTCCCCACAGGCATCAAGGCAGAGTTTGCAGATGCACAGGGTCAGTTTGACGTTGTTAAGCGTCCTCTTGCAAAGCCCGATTACTCACTTTACGATGAACCGCCCATGACAGAGCATCCTATGAACTCTTTCGTAAGCGTTTCCGACGGTGTTAACGGTGCGGCACTTCTCAACACAGGTCTTAAGGCTTACGAAGCAGACGATGATGAAGACGGCACAGTTTACCTTTCACTTATCCGTGCATATCCCCTTCGTATCTGCGTTACAAAAGATATGCAGAACTACAGCGACTGGGATAAGGGCTCACAGTGTATCGGCAAAAACACATTCCGTTACGCATTTATGCCCCATAAAGGCGACTGGGAAGAGGGCAACGTATGGCAGGAAAGCGAACGCTTCAACCTTTACCTTACTGCAGGTCAGATTGCTCCCACAGGACACGGTAAAAATGCTCTTACTCATTCATTCCTTGAGCTTAAAGACGAAAACCTTAACGTTAGCGCAGTTAAACTTAGCGAAGACGGTGAAGGCTACATCGTAAGACTTTTCAACCCCTCCGACAAAGCAATCAAAAACGCTATCCGTCTTAACGGCGGTATCGCTCCCATTGAAAAGGCTCAGTCACCCGTTGAAAGACAGAAAGCAGAGTTCGAGCTTCCCGAATACACAGGCAAAGCTTGGAAAGAAGTTAAGCTTGTTACTCTCGAAGAAAAAGACCTTGCACCCCTTACCCTTGACGAAAACGGCTTCGCCGAATTCGAAATCACAGGTAAAAAGATTCTTACAATTAAATTTATTGGTTAACATTGAAAACCGCCCGACCGAAAGGTCAGGCGGTTTTTTCAACGAAAAATCCAAAATTCAAAATTTCGGGGGCAAAGCCGATTATATAATCGCCGACCGCAGGTCCCGAAATTCCTAATTCCTAATTCCTCATTCCTAATTAAATTAATTTCACTTCTCCCGTTGAAAAAAATATAATTAAGTGCTATATTTATAGTATATATGCTTTAATATAGTAATATTTATTGAGGTAGAGTTATGACCAAAAAACAACGAGCTTTAAAGATTTGTGAATTATTAAAAATTGACTATCCTGACGCGGTGTGTCAGTTAAATGCCGAATCGCCTTTTCAACTCCTTGTTGCAACACGTCTTTCGGCTCAATGTACCGATGCTCGAGTAAACCTTGTAACCCCCGATTTATTCAAAAAATACCCGACAGAAAATGAACTTGCCGAGGCAGACATAGAGGATGTTGAAAACCTTATACACTCCTGCGGATTTTACCACGGCAAGGCAAGGGATTTAATTGGAATGGCTAAAGCCGTGCGCGACACCTATAACGGCACGCTCCCCGACAGTATCGAGGAGTTAACTAAACTCCCCGGTGTGGGTCGGAAAACCGCCAACCTTATTATGGGTGATGTTTATAAGAAGCCTGCGGTAGTTGCCGACACCCACCTTATACGCATAACCAATCTTTTGGGGCTTGTTGATACCAAAGACCCTAAAAAGGTTGAGATGGAATTAAAAAAGATTCTGCCCCCTGAAGAAAGTAATGATTTTTGCCACAGGGTTGTGCTTCACGGCAGAGCGGTCTGTGTGGCTCGCAGACCAAAGTGTGATGTGTGTAATTTAAAAGAAGTTTGTAAATCATATAAAAAATGATTGCGGAGGGAAAGATATGAAAAAATTTATCAGTATCCTTGTTGTTTGCGCCTTACTTTTATCTTTAGGTGCATGTTCATTAAGCGGTAATAATACCAAGTTCACAATAGGTGTACTTGATTCTGTTGTTGTACTTGACCCCTTATTTGCCGATAATAGCAGTGAAAAAATAGTTGCCTCAAACTGTTTTGAAGGACTTTTACGTTTTGACAGTGAAGGTAAAATTGATTTAGCGGGTGCTACCGGCTACACCGCCGACAAAACCGCACTCAAATACACTTTCAAGCTTAATCCCGATGCTGTGTGGTTCGTTTCCGATGGTGCAGCTACTCTTATGGAAAGCTCGGGTCTTACAGAATTTGATGCAAGAATTACCGCAGACGATTACATATATGGTATAGAGCGTTTCGTTCTCAACAGTGATACTGAACTTCTCGCAATTGAAGGCGCATTTGATTATCAGAATGGTAAAGCAGAAAAAATCACAGGCTTAAAGGCAGTTGATGATTTCACCCTTGAAATCACTCTTTCAAAAATTGATACTGATTTTCTTTATAAACTCGCTTCACTCCCCGTTTACCCTTGTGATAAGGCTTTCTGTGACGCCCTTGATTCAATTTTCTGTTCAACTCCCACCACAACTCTTTATAACGGACCTTACTATGTTAAGGATAATTCCGCCGCAGAAACAATACTTGAAAGAAACCCCGATTACAGTAGTAATATTCAGATAGGTAACAAAACCATTACCCTCTATTCCACAGGCAAAGCCGATACCCTTATTTCAAGATTCAATGAGGGTAACTATGACTTGGTTTTAACTCCCGATACTGAGTTTATCACCGATGAAAAGGCAGTTTCAGTTTCGCCCTCATCAATATGGGGTATCGCTTTTAACTGCGAATCCGAAAAGGGTGCCGACGTTGAAATCAGAAAACTTCTCACAAGCACCATTGATTACGAAAAAATTACTTTACCCGATTTCGCATTAAGCGAAGCAAACACAATAATCCCCGGCATTTACGGAATTTATGATGATGTTTACGCATCATTTGAGCCAGAAGAAACCAGTGTTTCTACTGCACCTAAAAAACCCGTGGAAAAACTTGATGAAATCCTCAAAAAACTCGGTACTGATACCCTTTCCGTAAGATTTAGCGTTCCCGTTCCAATGGAGGAAACTGCCAAAGCAATGGTTAAAAACTGGCAGAAACTTTTCGGCGACAAATTAACCATTGACCTTGATACATTTGAATTAAAAGATTTAAAGGATTTGGAAAATCACAGTAATTACGATCTTGCCATTCTCCCCATAACACCCGAAATGCGTACCGCAACAAGTGTTATCAGCGAACTCAAAAACTTCCCTTGTTATTACACAGATAAAACCATTTCTGCAAAGCTCAAAAAGCCTCAGTCAACATCTGAAAAGGCTGCAGGGGATTTCTCAGCAATTGAAAAATCTGTAGCAGAAAACGGTGTTTTCATCCCCTTGTTCTATTCGGGTTGGAGCCTTTATCTTGGCAAAAACATCGAAGGTATGTATGTTGCAGATGGTGGTAATGCATTGTATTTCTACTCTGGAGTGTTAGTTGAAGAATGAGATTTACAAGAAGTAAAATATACAGGATTTTTTCAATTCTTGCCGTAATATCAGTTATGGGAGTAATTTTCTATCTCTCTGCTCAGAACGGCGAAGAATCCTCACAGACAAGCGGTTTTGTAGTTGAACTCCTGGCATTAATTTTCAAAGGCGACATAGCTCAGGATTTCTTACGAACCTTTGCCCATTTTTCCGAATATACCGTATTGGGCTTTCTTATGTACAACGTATTCTATTCCTTTAATGTAAGGTTCGCTCCCCTCATAAGTGCCGCCCTTTCCTGGGCTTATGCCTGGAGCGATGAAATCCACCAATATTTTGTTCCTCAAAGAGCTTTTCAGTTTTTTGATTTAGCCGTAGATTTTGGCGGTATAATATTGGGTACAACAGTAATTTTCCTGTTATTCAAATTAATAAGTAAAATATCTCTTAAAAACAAAAAGGAGAATCTTTATGATTAACAATTCCCAAAGAACCGCATTAATTCAGGAACTTATAGAAAAAGGTGTTCAGATTCCCTGTCCCGACGGTGTAATTATTGAATCCACCGTTGACATAGGCAAAGATACTATTATTATGCCCAACACAGTTTTGCTGGGCGAAGTTAAAATCGGTACAGATTGTGTTATAGGACCCAACTCATATATTGTTGATTCAACTATCGGCAACAACACAAAACTCAATAACACTCAAGTTTACTCATCAAAGGTTGGCTCGGGTGTTACCGCAGGGCCCTTCGTTCATATAAGACCCAATTGCAACATCAAAGACAACGTTCACATTGGTAATTTCGTTGAGGTTAAAAACTCCAACGTTGACGAGGGAAGCAAACTACCGCATCTTCTATATGTGGGTGACTCCGACGTGGGCAAGGATGTTAACTTCGGTTGCGGATGCGTTACAGTAAACTACGACGGCAGAAACAAATCACGAACAACTGTCAAGGATGGTGCGTTCATCGGTTGTAATACAAACCTTGTAGCACCCGTTACAGTCGGCGAAAACGCGTTTACCGCCGCAGGTTCAACCATTACCGAGGATGTTCCCGACAACGCCCTCGCTCTCGCAAGAACAAGACAAGTAGTAAAGAAAGACTGGGTTACTATCAAGAAACCCTATAAGAGGCAACACACAAAGTAATATGGCTATTTTCAACAAATTCAAAAATTCAGATTCATCATCCACTTACGATTATCTTATTGTGGGTCTCGGAAACCCCGGTTCAAAGTACGAGACCACACGTCACAATGCAGGTTTTCTTTGCATAGAAAAATTAGAGGATGACCTTGGCTTTAAAGCTAAAAAATTAAAATTCCATGCACTTATCGGTGATACTAAAATTGCAGGTAAAAAAGTTCTGGTTATGAAACCCCAGACTATGATGAACAACAGCGGTGCCGCCGTAGGTGAATGTGCTAAATTTTATAAAATCCCACCTGAGAATATCATTGTTATTTTCGATGATATTTCCCTTGAACCCGGTAAACTTCGTATCAAACGCAAGGGTAGTGCAGGTGGTCACAACGGTATAAAAAGTATTATTGCCCATTTAGGAAGCGAGAACTTTCCTCGCATCAAATTAGGTGTGGGTAAAAAGCCCCACCCTGATTATGATTTGGCAGACTGGGTGCTCAGTAACTTCCCCAAAAAGGATATCCCCCTTATGCGTGATGCTATGGACGATGCCTGTGGTGCTCTTGAATACATCATAAAGGGCGATATTGACGCAGCAATGTCACGATACAATAGTTGAGGTTTTTATGTCCTGTTTTTCAAAACTCTTAAGAAACTCTACTCAATATAACGATGTACTCAGATACGTGCAAACAGGTCTTGCACCGTCGGGTGTTACGGGACTTCCCGCCTCACCTAAAGCACATCTCATCCATTCACTCTGCGAGGACCTTTCTCGCAGAGCAATTGTGGTTTTGCCCGACGAAGCCTCTGCACGAAAATTCACCGCGGATGTTAATGAATTTTCAGGTATCGGTAAAAAAGCGTATTTTTACCCTGCTCGTGATTACTCCTTCAACACCTCTCAGGGGCAGTCCCGTGAATACGAGCAGATTCGTCTTAACACCCTTTGCAATATTTTAAATGATAACTACTGTATGGTCGTATGCTCTGCAGAAAGTGCATTGCAGCTTACTATTCCCCCAGAAGAATTAAAGAAACGCACCTTTAAAATCGACTATTCCACGGAAGTTTCTTCGGACAAACTTATAGATATTC
>JAZRFO010000140.1:0-11406 GCA_045643685.1 Acutalibacteraceae bacterium | reverse complement strand
GAAGCCGAGGAACTGGGTATTGTTATCGAGGATGTTCCCGAGGCTAAAAAACGTCTTAACGAGCTTAAGGGTAAAATTCGTGGTCTTGGTAACGTAAACGTTGCGGCTATTGAAGAATATAAGGAAGTTTCCGAGCGATATAACTTTATGTTCGTTCAGGTTAACGACGTGGAAAAATCCAAAGCTGAGCTTATTAAACTCATTAATGAACTTACAGGTAAAATGGGAGTTCAGTTTAAAGAACAGTTTGATAAAATCAACTTCAGCTTCGGTCAGACATTCTCTGAACTTTTTGGCGGTGGTAAAGCATCACTTGTTCTTACGGACGAAAATGACGTTCTTGAATGTGACATTGATATCAAGGTTCAACCCCCGGGCAAAAATGTTCAGAATATTTCACTTCTTTCAGGTGGTGAAAAGGGTCTTTCTGCAATTGCACTTCTTTTCGCAATTCTTAAAATCAATCCTTGTCCCTTCTGTATTTTTGACGAGGTTGAAGCGGCACTTGACGTCGTTAACGTTGTTCGTTACGCAAACTACGTCCGTCGTATGACCAACAACACCCAGTTCATCCTTATCACACACCGTCGCGGTACTATGGAAGAAGCCGATATGCTCTATGGTGTAACAATGCAGGAAAAGGGCGTGTCAAAGCTTCTTGAACTTAAGACAGCCGAAATGGCATCTAAGTTCGATTTGACATAAGAAAATTAGGAATGAGGAGTTAGGAATTAGGAATTTTGGGGCGCAAAGCGCCGATTATATATTGTGTTTTTAATTACTTAATTCACTTGTTTCGAAATACAGGAGGATTGTATGGATGATATAATTCAACCTAAAACTAAAAAGTTTGCTTTAAGAATTGTTAAACTTGCAGATTATTTAGTTCAAGAAAAAAGAGAAAATGTAATGTCAAGTCAAATACTTAGGTGTGGAACAAGTATTGGTGCGAATGTGGCAGAAGCAGAATGCGGTTTTAGCGAAAAGGATTTTTTAGCTAAAATGTATATTGCATATAAAGAATCTGCTGAAACATTGTATTGGCTGGATTTATTGTACGAAAGCGGATATATAACAAAACAACAATACGATTCGCTCAAATTTGATTGTGATGAAATCAAGATGATTTTAGCTTCAATTACTAAAACTTTACGAGAAAAGTTAAGCAAATAAAAGAGGTTTGGAATAGATATAATTAGGAACATATAGTTTGGGTTTGCTTTGCATACAATTGCCGTACGCAGTACCCAAAATTCCTAATTCCTCATTCCTAATTCCTCATTCAAAAAGGGAGTTTTTCATTTGGGTATTTTTAAAAAAATAAACTTCGGATTAAGAAAAACAAGAAAAAATGTATCAGGTGCTATTGATAATGTTCTCGATAGCTATACTTCAATTGACCAGGAGCTTTTTGACGAGCTTGAAGAAGCCCTTGTAATGGGTGACGTAGGTGTTACTACCGCTTCGGAAATTACACTTCGTCTTAATGACGTGGTTCGTAAAAAAGGCATAAAAAATCCTGCGGATGTTAAGAATGAAATCAAGGATATCGTTGCGGATATGCTTGAAGGTGGCGAGGATATGGGTCTTATTACCATTCCCTCGGTTATTCTTGTAATCGGTGTTAACGGTGTTGGTAAAACTACCACAATCGGTAAACTTGCCGCACGTTATAAAGCCGAGGGCAAAAGCGTAATTCTTGCCGCAGCAGATACTTTCCGTGCTGCTGCTATTGACCAGCTTGACGTATGGGCTGAGCGCGCAGGGGTTGACATTATAAAACATAAAGAGGGTGCGGACCCTGCGGCAGTTATTTTTGATACAATTTCCGCCGCTAAAGCACGTGGTACCGAAATTATCATTTGTGATACTGCAGGTAGACTTCACAATAAAAAGAACCTTATGGACGAATTAGGCAAGATTTACCGTGTTATTGACCGTGAACTTCCTTATTCCGACCGCGAGGTATTGCTTGTACTTGATGCTACAACAGGTCAGAATGCGGTTAATCAGGCTCGTGAATTTGCAAAAATTGCCGAGATTACAGGTATCATTCTTACAAAACTTGATGGTACTGCCCGTGGCGGTGTTGTTCTTTCTATCAAAAATGACCTTAAAGTGCCCGTTAAATTTATTGGTGTGGGTGAGGGTATAGATGATTTACAGCCCTTTAATCCCAAGGCATTTGCCGAAGGTCTTTTCGAGGATATTCCCGAAGATTTTGTGGAGGATGAAATCGACCTTTCTAAAATCAAAGAGGACATTTCTCCTGTTGCCCAAACAGAAGAAAATGAAATCGCCGAGGCAATGAACGAAATTTTTGAAGCGATGGCAGAAATCGGGCAGGAAGATGCTGCTGAAGAAATTACGGAAGAAGTAGTTGAAGAAGCTCCCGTAGTCGAGGATGAAATAGTTGAGGAAGTAGAGGAAGAAATTTCCGAAACACCCGAAAAGACAGAGGAAAAAGAAGAACCTAAGAAGAAAAAAAGCTTCTTCGGGAGGTTGTTTGGCTAATGAGCAAAGAATTTTTAATTGCAACCCACAATATGAAAAAGCGGGATGAACTTTACCGTATTCTTTCACCCTTGGGTATTGATGTTAAAACTGCCGATCAGCTTGGTATTGAAATTACCGATGTTGATGAAACAGGCGAAACATTTTACGAAAACGCACTTCTTAAGGCGCAGAGCGGTTGCAACGAAAGCGGTATGCCCTGTGTTGCAGACGATTCGGGTCTTGCGGTAGATTATCTTGTAGGTGCACCCGGTGTGTATTCAGCACGTTTTGCAGGGGAGCACGGCAACGATGCTAAAAACAATCAGAAACTTTTAAAACTTCTTACTGATGTTGAGGTTTCTGAAAGAACCGCGCGTTTCGTTTCCGTGGTTTGTTGCGTTTTTCCCAATGGTGATATTATATCCGCACGTGGTGAATGTAAGGGTTATATCGGTTTTGAAGAAAGAGGTAACGGTGGTTTCGGTTACGACCCCTTGTTTATGGTGGGTGACAAGAGCTTTGCTGAGCTTACCCCCGAGGAAAAGGACGCTTTAAGCCACCGTGGTAATGCCCTCAGACTTCTTTCAGAAAAACTTAAAGATTATTTTTCGCAACAGTAATAACAGTTCCGATTTCGGTGACATCCAATAGTAATTGGGTGTCGCCTTTTGTTATTTCAATAGTTTGGTTGTTTTTTTCTTTCAATAACTCCGAAAGGGATTTTTTTGAGAATAATTCTTTCTCAGTTTCTTCAGAATCAATAAAAGCACTTATGCAGTTTTTTATAAAATTAAATTCATCAGAGCCTTCGGCAAATGTTTTTGTAAAAACAATATTCATTTCCGATAAGTTGTTTTTATCATCAGTTTTAAATTGCAATAATATTTTATTTTCCTGAAATTTGTAAAAATGTGATAGAGTGAGGTTGTTTTGGTCAAGAATATAACCACTTTCACTTAGTTCGTATGTATCGGATAATTTGTTCATTCGCTGAGTAAATCCGTAAAGGGTATCGCCGTGGGTATTGGCTTTACAGGATGAGAATATTGATATGGTTAATAACAAGCATAGTAATAGGGTAAGTTTTCTCATTTCGGTATCTCCTCAAGGTAAAAATTTTAAAGTTTTAACATTTTTTTAACATTTAGGTCTATACAATGTATATAATTATAGTGTATAATTACGGTGTAGAATTATAACTATAAGTGTCTATATATTATATGTACTACATAAATTAAAGTTGAGTTGGTAAATATGAAAAAGCAATTAACAAAGTTAATAGTTTTGTGTCTGTGCCTTGTATTGGCTTGCTCGTCTTTTTTGAGCGTTTGCAGTGTTGCAGTTAAAGGGGACTATCCCGAAGGTGTAACGGCAGAGGATGCTCTTGCGGCAGTGGGTGGTACAGACAGACTTCTTAATTCTGCGGTGCCGCTTTTAACAGGAAGTGATTTGAACACTCTTGTTAAACCTATGATTTATAGTAGCGAAACTCTTTCGTCAATTATGGTGCAGATGTACCTTTCTCTTGAACAGGAGGGTACGGATTTAAGTGCCGTAGGTATTGATACTTCTGTAAAAAGTGTTGCGCAAGCTATATCACAATACACAGAAGTCAGCGAAAGATTAAAAAACTACAATTCCTGGAGTGAAGTTGACCTTACAGGTGTTAACTGGGGAGTAAGCGACAAAAACAGCTTTGCTGAGGCTTTCGGTGTAATTTTTTCACCTTTTAACGATGTTTTATATATGTTGCTTTGCTCGGGTGAATTGGAAATAGCACCACTTATAAAAATAAATGGTGGTGACGGTTACACAAATACAGTTGTGCCTATATTGAACGCTTTGAAATGTCCCGATATAATTTCCGCACAACAATTCCACACCGAGGCAAAAGCCAACAGAAACAGTATGGTTAAAAACATAATTTTGCCCGTACTTTCATTTTTGGAAAAAGCCCTTGATGCCCCTGCGGCAACTCTTACGGATTCACTTCCTTCATTCGCGTATTTTTCAGAAAGCGGCGAGATGGATAAATGTATGGATGCTTTAATGTCTCCCATAAAATCAAACCCTCTCTTTGAAATTGCTGCACTTCTCAATCTTTTTGATACTGAAATGTTCAATTTTGATTTTGAAACCATTATGGGCTCTCTTACCTCGGGTATGGGTGGTTTTCAATTAGCAGAGCTTGATATGGCTGCTCTTTCAAGGTGTGGCAGTCATAACGGCACAACCTTTGTTTCAGATCAGGGCAAAGCTTATGTGGTGGTTATGAGATGGCTTGTTGAAACCCTTAAACTTAACCCCGATTTGCTCGGTCAGTTGACAGGTGCTCCCGCGGATAATACCACGCAGGATTTTATGAAAAATATCCTTTCGAAAGATACGGATGCGATTGTGGGTACTATAATTCTTCTTTTCAGTCCCGCAGAGCCCCAGGGTGCCGAGGCCATGGTTTACCCCGCAGCAAACAAAGTGAGTGTTCAGTACACACCAAACCTTCAAAAGAAGGATTACGAAAGAGCTTTATCACAGATGGATGACCTTCTTGACGATTTTATAAAAGAGGGTGGCAGTTACAAGGATGTGGAATCACTTCTTGAATCTGCAATATATTCAAATGCAAATATAAATGCTCTCTTAACAGGTATTTATGGTGCTTTTGAAGAAAACGGACTTACAGAAGTTCTTATGCTTATGGGTGTTGATACCACACCTAAGGGCGTGGCGGCACACCTTACGGAAAATGAGTATAAATCTGCTGTCACCGTACTTCAAAAAGCAGATTCCTGGTCGGAAGTTTCATTGAATAATGTAAACTGGGGCTTTTACACAGGCTCCAGAAAAGGTTTCCAAAGCACACTTACTGCGGTTTTAAGACCCTTATATCCTGTAATGAGGGTGCTCCTTGCAGAGGAAGATATGGTAGTGCTTGACAGTATCACCATTAAAGGTTCCGACGGATATAATACGGCGATTATCCCCTTGTTAGAGGCTCTTGGTTGTGACTCGGGTGATATTAAAACCTACGAGAAATACAAGAAAACTGCCGACACTGACAGGGTGATGAAGGATATTCTTGACCCTGTATTCGATTTGGTGGACGATATTGCCGAAAAGCCCGTTGATACTTTGACGGAAAAATTACCCAATATAATCTACTTCCTTAACAGTGGTTCACTTGAAAAATGTATCGGTAACTTGTTGCTTCCCATAACAAGCTTTACAAACAGGCTTTCGGGTGTTTACGATGTGAATATGGATATGACATCCCTTACATCCGAGCTTGATGTAAATAAGCTCTTAGGTTCAATGCTTGAGGGCTCAGGTATGAAAATTGCCGAGTTTGATATAAATACCCTCAGTGGTATGGGTACTCCTGAAAAAAGAACAAGTAAGCAAGTAATTAACGGTCAAAAAACCGAGTACACCTATATCGTCGCAGACAAAACAGATGTGTTTATGTCACTCCTTCGTGTTCTTGCAAAAACTATGCGACTTCCCGGTAACGAGAACCTTTTAATGGGTTCTATGGGTGACAACGCATCCTTTGAAACTTACTCTGCCTCTCTTACGGAGCAGTTTGAAAATATGACTGAAGATGAGCTTATTGAATGGTTGTTCAATCTTTTCTTCAAAGAACGTGTAAAAGCGGAGTTGGTTTTTGACGAAGAGTATTCACCCACGATTATCTATAAAGAAGCCGAAAAAAATTACGTATGGTTATACGTTTTGTGCGGATATTTAGGACTTTGTGCCGTAGTGGGTATTATAATTTACGCTAACAGAAAGCGTTTGTATTCTTAAGTTTAACTTAAATTCAACTTAACTCCTGAGAGGTGTTAAATTTGTTAGTATTAAAAAATATAGTTAAAGATTATGTTACGGGCGATACTACCGTAAGAGCATTGAAGGGAATTGATATCAGTTTCCGAGAAAATGAATTTGTTGCGGTGCTTGGTCCTTCAGGTTGTGGTAAAACAACCTTGCTTAATATCATCGGTGGTCTTGACAGATACACAAGTGGTGATTTGCTCATCAATGGTAAATCTACCAAATATTTTAATGACGGTGATTGGGATACCTACCGTAACCATTCGATAGGTTTTGTTTTCCAGAGTTATAACCTTATTCCTCACCAGACGGTTCTTTCAAACGTTGAACTTGCACTGACTCTTTCGGGCGTTTCTAAAAAGGAACGTAAGCAAAGGGCTATTGAGGCTCTTAAAAAGGTTGGTCTTGAGCAACAGATTTATAAAAAGCCCAATCAGATGTCGGGTGGTCAGATGCAACGTGTAGCAATTGCACGTGCACTTATAAATGACCCGGATATTCTTCTTGCGGATGAACCTACGGGTGCTCTTGACAGTGAAACAAGCGTTCAGATAATGGACCTTCTTAAGGAAATTGCTAAAGAGAAGCTCATTATTATGGTTACCCATAATCCGGAACTTGCAGATAATTATGCAAACCGTATTATCAGTTGTCTTGACGGTGAAGTTGTAGGGGATACTAACCCCTATGAACCCACTCAGGAAGATATTGAAGAACAGAAAATCAAGGTTCAGAATGCCAAAACTAAGGGCAAAAAATCAATGTCCTTCGGTTCTGCTTTCGCCCTTAGTATAAATAACCTCAGAACCAAAAAAGGTAGAACGTTCTTAACCGCTTTTGCGGGTAGTATCGGTATTATAGGTATCGCCCTTGTTCTTGCACTTTCAAATGGTATTCAGGTGTATATTGACCGTGTTCAGGAGGATATGCTGTTGTCATATCCTATGACTGTTGAAAAGCAGACAATGGACTTTGAAAGTATAATGAGTTCATTTACGGGTATCACTGCCGAAGCCACCAAAGGTGAAGATGTGGAAGAAGGCAAGGTTTACGTAAACGAGTCCTTTATGCAGATGGTAAATGCATTTATTTCCGAGTCCACATCCAATAACCTTGATAATTTCAAGAAATATATTGAAGATAATCAGGAAAAATTTGACGAGTGCTGTAACGACGTTCAGTACAGGTACAGTACACAACTCAATATCTACCGTGCAGATACTGAAGATGGTGTTATTAAAGTTAATCCCAGTACAATGATGGAGAATATGCCCATGGCTGAAGGTATGGAGGGTATGGCTTCATCAATGACAAGTATGACCCAGAGCTTCAGCGTGTGGATGGAACTTATCGGTGACGATAAGCTTATGGAAGCACAATATGACGTTATCGCTGGTCGAATGCCCGAAAACTACAACGAGGTTGTGCTTATTGTAGACGGTAACAATCAGATTAACGAACTTGTTGTTTACGCTCTCGGACTTAAAGACCAAGAAGAATTTACCAAGGATGTTATGGCGGCTCTTATGAGCGGTGAAACTCTTGAAAATAAATCTATTACAGAGTATTCCTACGAGGATATCCTCAATATGGAATTCAAACTTGTTTTAAGTGCGGATTATTTCATCAAGGATGAAGAAACAGGTCTTTGGCGAGATAACAGTGAAAACGATTATTATGTAAAACAACTTGTTGAAGATGGCGAGGATATAAAAATCGTAGGTATCTTAAAGCCCGACGAAAATAACACTCTTTCAATCGGTACAGGCGGCATCGGTTATACCCGCGCGCTTATGGATTTTGCCATTAATCAGACAAGTAAACGTGAGGTTGTTAAGCAGCAGCTTAAGGATAAAACAAGGGATGTTATTACAGGCTACGAGTTCTCCACTCTTACTGTAAATGACTTTGACCTTGCGGATGTTGATTTGAGCATAATCGACTACAACTACCTCGATTACAAGCCCTTCCTTTCAATGGCGGAGGGCATGGATATGGCAGAGGTAGATATGAGCAATATGGGTGCTATGTTCGGCTTTGACGATATGAGTGAACTCCAGAAAAAGCTTATGGAAGGTTTCCTCAATGATGAACAGGTACTCGCTCTTAAACAGGCTTATGTTGATACTTTAGCTTCAAAGAGCTCTTATGAAGGAACACTTCAGCAATTGGGCTATTCAACCTTTGAGTCACCCTCGTCCATTGCGTTCTATCCAAAGAGTTTTGAGGATAAAGAGAAACTCAATGAGTTGGTGAATTATTATAACCAACAGGTGGCAGCCGATGGTCACGAAGAAGCACAGATAAAAATAACAGACTTTATCGGAATTCTTATGAGCAGTATTACAACAATTATTGACGTTGTAACTTATGTTCTTGTGGCTTTTGTTGCTATTTCACTTGTGGTTTCGTCCATAATGATTGGTATTATCACCTATATTTCCGTTCTTGAAAGAACAAAGGAAATCGGTATTCTCAGAAGTATCGGTGCATCCAAAAAGGATATTGCCCGCGTATTTAATGCGGAAACTGCCGTAATTGGTCTGGGGGCAGGTGTTATAGGTATTCTTGTAACGTTGCTTCTGGAAATTCCCATAAACTTGGCTCTTAAATATCTGGTGCACATTCCTGCGGCGGCAGCACTTCCCTTTGTGGGCGGTGTGGTGCTTGTAATAATAAGTGTTTCACTTACCCTTGTTGCAGGTCTTATTCCTTCCCGTATGGCGGCGAAGAAGGATCCCGTAGAAGCATTGAGAACAGAGTGATAAAAACTTTTTCCCCTATTGGAAAACAATAGGGGATTTTTTATTGAAAAAATAAATTAACTGTGTTAGAATAGCAGTACTAGTGCATTAAAATAGTTAGGTTGTGATTTTATGAGAAAAACATCAGCCAATATCGGTTTCATCGGTATAAGCGGCAGAGGTTCAGGTATGCTCGACTTGCTCTTACAGGTTGAGGGTGTAAAGGTTCCTGCGGTTTGTGACCTTATTCCCGAAAGAGCAGAAAGAGGTATTGAAATTGTTGAGGAGCGTACAGGTAAAGCTTACCCTGTTCACGCTTATCTTGATTATAAAGAAATGTTTGCTAACGAGGATTTGGATGCGGTTGTTATTGCAACTACATGGATTACTCACGCAATGATTGCGGTTGACGCTATGAACGCAGGTCTTCACGTTGGTATGGAAGTTGGCGGTGCCGCTTCTATCGAAGAATGTTGGGAAATGGTAAGAACAAGTCAGCGTACAGGCAAAATCTGTATGCTTCTTGAAAACTGCTGTTACTGCAGAAATGAAATGGCAGTATTCAATATGATTCGTAAGGGTATCTTCGGTGAAATCGTACATATGGAAGGTGGCTATCGTCACGATTTACGTGATGAAATTTGCCTCGGTCGTGAAAATATCCACGGCAGACTTTACAATTTCATTCACCGTAATGGTGAGGTTTACCCCACACATCAGTTAGGTCCCATCGCCAAGGCTCTTAACATTAACAGAGGTAACCGATTCCTTACAGTTAACTCCGTTGCAAGTAAATCCCGTGGTCTTCACCAGTGGATTAAAGATAATAAAGGTGAGGAATACGACCTTTATAACACAAGCTTCAACTGTGGTGACATTGTTACAACAATCATCAAATGTGCCAACGGTGAAACAATTAAGCTTACACACGACTGTTCTCTTCCCAGACCCTACACTCGTGACTACGAGGTTCAGGGTACTAAGGGTATCTATTCCGAACCCGAGGATGGCAAGGGCAGAATTTATATTGACGGTACTCACAAAGAGCATCAGAGCTGGACTCACGAATGGGACGAGTTTGAACCCTGGCGTGAAAAATACGAGCATCCTCTTTGGGTTCTTTATGAAAAGGGCGGTATCAAAGCAGGTCACGGCGGTATGGACTACCTTATCCTTTCATCCTTCGTTGACAGTGTGTTTGAAGGCGAAAAAGCAAACATTGACGTTTACGATACTGCAACATGGATGGCAATTACCTGCCTTTCAGAGCAGTCCGTTGCAATGGGCGGTGCACCCGTTCCCGTTCCCGATTTCACAAACGGCAGATGGATTGACCGTGAACCTATCAGACGCGGTATGTATTGTCTTGAAGAAGTTTGCGAAGAATTCTACGAAGATATAAGTGAGGAGAAAGCAGAATGAAATACTATATAGGTGTTGACGGCGGCGGCACAAAAACCGCATTTGCTCTTTTTGACGAAAACAAAAATATTGTTGAACAGTACGAAACAGAAGGTTCAAACCACGAAAATATGGAGGGTTCATTTCCTCAGGCTGCGGGTATTATCGCAGGTGGCGTTAAGGGTCTTTTAGAAAAAGCAAACATCACTCTCGACGAAGTTGACGGTATCCTTATGGGTCTTGCAGGTATCGACCATCCTTATCAGCACGACGCAATGGTTGAAGAACTTGACAAATTAGGTATCACAGGTTGCCGTATTTATAACGATGGTTTCATTGTTATTAAAGCGGGTGTGGGTGCCGGTTGCGGTATTGGTTACAACTGCGGTACAGGTACTTGCTGTAACTCCCTTGACTCCGACGGTAATATGCTCCAGATTGGCGGTTTTGACGTTCTTTCAGGCGATAAAGGTAACGGCCATTGGGTAGGTTCACAGGCTTTCAGAATTATGTATGATGAAATTTGCCTTGGTAAGGGTAAATCAATGATTACTGAATTAATGAAAGAAAAAGTAGGTATCTGTGACAGAGCAACTCTCCTTGATTCCATCGCAGTTTTAGAAAGCGAAGATGAAGGCGAGGCATTCTTAAGAAAGCTTATTGTTTCATTCTTTGAAGCGGCTAACAATGACGACGAAGCAGCACTTCTTGTTATTGAAGAAATGGCTCAGAGAGGTGCAGATTACATCTGCGGTCACGTTAAAGCTATGAACTTCGATTGCGACGTTATTAACGTTGTTTTGTCAGGTTCAATTCACACAAAGCTTCCCTCATACAAATATACCGACAGAATGGCAGAGCTTGTTGCCGAAAAAACAGGCAGAAAATTCAATTTCATCAAACTCCAGTGCGCTCCCGTTACAGGTTGTGT
>JAZRFO010000139.1:0-1842 GCA_045643685.1 Acutalibacteraceae bacterium | reverse complement strand
CTTCTTTCGGGCTTCGATGCAGGTAAAGCGGTTCTTGAAGGAATTGACACCGCAATTGTGGGTAAGCCTAACGTAGGAAAATCAACTCTCCTTAATGCTCTTGCAGGTAGTGAACGTGCCATTGTAACCTCCGTTGCGGGTACAACACGTGACGTGCTCGAAGAAACGGTTAAGGTTGGTAATATTACACTCCGCCTTGCAGACACGGCAGGTATAAGAGAAAATACCGACGATATAATCGAGAAAATCGGTGTTGAAAGAGCAAAGGAACGCTTTGACAGAGCCAGTCTTGTTCTTATGGTGCTTGATGCACAGAACGAACTTTCCGAAGACGATGAAGCACTTCTTCAAATGTGCAACAAGAAAAATACCGTTGTGATTATAAATAAGACCGACGGTGATGTTAAACTTTCATTAGATGAACTGAAAAAACATACAACTGCACCCATTGTTGAAATGTCCGCAAAAAACCGCCAGGGTATAGATGAACTTACAAACGCGGTTGAAAATGTAGTGGGTACTGCAGGGTTTGACCCTTCCGCACCCCTTATTACAACTGAGCGTCAACGTAATTGCGTTATGAAAGCGGCGGATAATATCCGCGAGGCCATTGATGGTCTTGCAATGGGTATCACCCCCGATGCAATAAACGTTTGCATCGACTGTGCTATTGAAAACTTGTCTGTATTGACAGGTGAAAAGGCTACGGAAACGGTTGTAAATGAAGTATTCGCTAATTTCTGTGTTGGTAAATGATTTGGACATTTTGCGAATAACTTGATTTAGCTCATTTGACGTACCCTTGTACGCCGGCATTCACTAAATCTGCGTTCTTCATCAAAATCTCACAAATCATTAAAACTTATTTGCTTAATAAAACCCCCATCTGCTTTTGCAGATGGGGGTTTTAAAATACAAAATAAAGTAGAAGCGACGTGGAGCCTATCATCCCTGTCCGCGTTAGCGGTGGTGGGTAGTTCTCTTTCTTTTAGCTATCAGTTTGATGGAAGAATTCTATAAACTTCCGTTTTCGTTTCAGTTAAAAACTCATTAAACTCATCATCACTGAGCATATTCGGGTAACTTAAAATAAGTAGTGGTACGCCTTCGCCGCCGTGGTAGGAGGGTTGGGTATAGTCAAAATCATTTACCTTAAAGCCAAGGCGGTCGTAAAATTTAATTCTTTTTATTTGTTGCTCTGTTACGGGTGATTCCGCTTCGAGAATTATGGGTTTGTTATATTTTTCTTTTATAAATTCAATTGCTTTTGAACCGTAACCGCCACCGCGCTTGTTTTCATCAATGGCAATATGCTCAATAAAAACAAAGTTTCGGAAAACCCACAGGGCGGTAAAGCCTACGGCAGTATCGCCGTCATAAATCTCAAAAAATTCAAAATGCTCGTTTTTTAAACATTCTTTCTGGTCAGAATAGTCACGGCGCTCCTCATAAGGGAACGCCGTTGTCATTTTGTCAAAGACCGTATTGAATGTTTTTTCAGTAACATCAATAAATCTTATCATAAATTTACTTTTTGCCTCTTATTTAATCTGTGTACCTGCGGGAACGCAATCGGGAAGGAATACAACCTGGCATCCGCAAGCGCCGTTTGTTGCAGCAAGAAGCATACCGTTGCTCTGTACACCTGAGAATCTTGCGGGTTCAAGGTTTGCAACAACAATAATCTTTTTACCGATAAGTTGTTCGCAAGTGTATTCGCTCTTGATAGATGAAACAATAACTCTGTTTTCACCGCTACCGTCGTCAAGAGTGAGCTTAAGGCAACTGTGTGATTTTCTGATTTCCTGAGCTTTTACGATTTCGCAAACTCTTAAGTCGAGC
>JAZRFO010000138.1:0-9768 GCA_045643685.1 Acutalibacteraceae bacterium | reverse complement strand
CGTGACCGAAAACCTTACCGGGAAGAACTTCCATAGTAGCGTTTTCAACATCAGCACTTACATAGTGAGTTTTGATGCCTGCTTCTTTAAGCATATCAAAGTAGTAGATAGATGTTTTGAGGTTTTCTTTACCGATACCTTCGATAGTGAGACCAACGGTATTTTCACCGGGATCGAAAACGCCGTCTTTACCTGTGCAATCGTCTTTGAACTTAAGCATTACGTTGCCGTTTTCAAGTTCGTAAACGTCTTTTGTTTTGCCTTCGTAGAGTTTTTTCATTTTAAACGCTCCTTTGCGGTGCAATTTTTTTACATATTGAATTTTAAAACTGTTTTAAAAGAATGTCAAGTGTGACAAATAAATTTTTTTGTTATAAAAAAATGTTCTAAAAATCTGTTATAAATATATGATATTTTAAAGTGATTTTTGGTGAAATATACATTACTGAATTAAAAGTTTTTACAACTGAATTCTGTCCAGGCGCCATCATTTGAAAGTGTACCGCCATTTTGGAAGGTTGCCTTTGCGGAATTGTTGTTTTTAAGCCATATATCAAACCATTGGATTGCATATTTTGTGTAAGTGTCGGGATCCGTGCAACAACTTGTGTGTACACCGTTTACAAGTGAAACGTAAACTGCGGGACCTTTGGCCACGTCATAAGCGGGTTTTACCCATTTGTTTGCATTTACTATCATATCCCTTGTACCTGCCATAAATAAGGCGGGAGTGCGAAGGGGTTCTGCTTCTTCCACATAGTTGCTTCCGGCTAAAGATAATACGCAATCAAATCGGGAATCCTTAACTGCGGCATTTACTGCACTTCTGCCACCCTGTGAGTGACCTACCGCCGCGGCTTTGTCGGTGTTTATTTTGCCGCAAAGCACACTTGCAGAATTACTGTTTTCTGAGATTATAAAGTCCAGAGATGCAATCTGCGCCGAGCCGTCCGCTGCCATAGTTTCACTGTTGGCCACAACTATGTAACCGTTTTCTGCAAACTTCACAAGGAGTTTTTCGTATATCTTATAATCAAAGCCCGTGCCGTTTGCAAAAATAAGAACGGGGTAAGTGTAAGAATCATTGAGAATGCTCTGTGAATAGAAAACTGTCTGGGTTTTATCGTTGTAATCTGCAGTATATGTAGTTACACCTGTATCAGTAATAATAGGTGCCTCAGTAGTTGTGGGAGCAGAGGGTGTTGTAGGTGCTACGGTTGTCTGAGCCTGTTGGGTAACAGGGCTTACGGGTGTGGTGTTAGAGGGGGGTACAACCGCCCCATTCTGCGTATCAGCAGGAAGCGTAGCCGTATCTGTATTATCATAAGAGGGGATAATACCATTATTGACCTGCGTATCGTAGGTGACGGTGCTTGAAACGGTAGTGTCCTCTTTTTTGAATTTGGAAAAATCAATTTTTATACAACCTGTAAAAGACAAAACCATAACTGCAACTATAATTAATGCTACAAAAGGTCTGATTCGTTTCATTTTCCACAACTCCTTGGTTATATTACCTAAATAATAACACAAAAGAAACGAATTAGCAATATAATTATATTTTGGAAGTCAATGGCGGTTTCTGATATTTGTTGACATAATTGGTATTAAATGTTAAGATTATGTTAAATCAAATGTTTTTGCAGAAAGAAGAATAGAAATGAGCAACGAGTTAAAAAGAACCTATATTCCCTTTACAGATTGGTCCGAAAAATCAAAACAGACCGAGTATACCCAAGAGACCCCTTTGCTTTCACCCGATGGAAAACTTCTTGCAAAAGGCTGGGCGAAACGCAATGTTTTTACATATAACCGCGACTATGTCAAAACAGGTATAACAAGCCGTAAGGAGTGGGACTTTTACACCATTCACGTGGGCGACGAAATGCAGGTGCTTGTAAGCTTTGCTAATATCAACCTTGGGGGTTACGTGGGTGCGAAGCTCGTTGACCTTAAAACAGGTAAGGTTATCTGCGATTCAATACAGTATTTCCTCGGTGCCAATAAGCACGTGCCACCTGTAAAAGGTGATGTTCCCAATCGCTATAAAGATAAAATCGGCAAAGTTGAGTTCGATTTTGATACCAAAGAAACTGAAAGAACATTGTGGTATAAAGGCGCTTTCAAGGGTAAAAATGTAGAAGTTAATGTCACTATGGATATTCCTGAAGGACTTGAAAATATCACAACGGTTTTCCCATTTGCGGGTGATGATACCAAGTATTTTATGACTACAAAGCAGATGTGTATGCCTGCCGAGGGTAAGTTCGTTTTCGGTGATTATGTTTATGAATTTACAAAAGAAAAGGCTTTTTGTACTATGGACTGGGGTAGGGTAAATACCCCTCACGAAATGGTTTGGTATTGGGGAAGCGGTAATCAGTTTGTAACCGATGAAAACGGTGAAAAACACCTTTTCGGTTTTGAAATTACTTGGGCAATCGGTGACGAAAGCAATGCTACGGAAACCTGTATTTTTTATGATGGTAAAGTTCATAAATTCGGCGCGGTGGATGTTGAAAAATTCCCCAAGGGAAGATTCCTTGAGGAGTGGAAATTTATATCCGAGGACGGCAGATTTAATATGACGATGAAGCCCACCCTCGATAACCACACCGATGTTGATTTTAAAATAGGCAGAATGAATTGTCATCAGGTTTTCGGTGTTTGGAATGGCGATGTTACATTGGATGATGGTAAGAAGATTGAAATAAAAGACTTATTTACTTTTTGTGAATACGTGGAAAATAAATGGTGATATAAACAAAAAAATCAACAGACTTTTTCGTCTGTTGATTTTTTGTTTTTAAATAGTTGAAATTTCTTCAATTGTGGGCATTGAACTTTCGGCACCCATACGGCTTACGGCTATTGAACCCGCTTTGTTGCCCATATCACAGGCTTTTAAAATGTCACCGCTTTTAAGGAATTCAAGAGCCATAGCGGCGGTGAAGCAATCACCGGCGGCGGTTGTATCTACCACGGTTGTTTTGTAAGAGGGGAGAGTTTTTAAAACTTCACCATCCCATACGGAGCAACCTCTTTCACCTAATTTAAGCACCACAAACTTTGCTTTACTGCGTTCTTTTAAAATCTTAGAAGCTTTTAAAATATTTTCATCATTATCGGGATAAATACCCGTAAGTGCTTCGGTTTCACTTTCATTGGGTGAAATTATGTCAGCGCCTTGCATTTTTTCTAAATTAAAAGCTTTTGCAGGACCGCAATCAATAACTGTTGTTATGTTGTTTTTTATCGCTTCATTTACACAGTTTATAACCACGTTTTCGTTGGTTTCAAACTGTACGAGCAGTAAATCGGGTTTGTAATCAATTAGGCTTTTTACCGCCGTTTTACTGTCGATTTCAGCGTTGGCACCCTCGTAAACCACAATACGGTTTCTGCCGTCACCGTCAAGGATAATAACCGCAAGACCCGTCTGTGAACCATTGATATCAATACCGGAAATATCAATATTTTTACTCTTGAGATTTTCTAAAAGTGCTTTGCCGTTTTCGTCGTCTGCTACCTTACCAATCATCCTGACTTTCGCACCTAAATTACCAAGGGCAGTAGCCTGATTTGCACCTTTGCCGCCGTTGGCGTAGCCGTAATCGGTACCTAAGACGTTTTCGCCAAGGTCGGGGACTTTTTTCATATTGAGGATAAGGTCCATATTAATACTGCCAACAACAGCGGCACGTATATTTTCGTACATACTAATCACCCCAGAAAATCCTTGAAATCCTTTGCTGCCTGTTCAAGAGATTTGTCTTTTAAGAATAATGAACTTGTGCCTAAAACAAAGATGTCTGCACCTGAATCATACATTTTTTTGCCGTTTTCAAGGCTTATATTGCCGTCAACTTCGATTAAAGTTTCCTCGTAACCCCATTCAGTAAGAAGTTTTCGGGCTTCAATTACTTTTCTGTCGGCACCCTTGAATATTTTCTGACCTGCAAAGCCGGGGCTTACGGTCATAATAAGAAGCATATCAATATAATCCATAAGATTTTTTACGCTTTCAACAGGTGTTCCAGGGTTAATGGCAAGACCCGTTTTGCAACCTTTGTTTTTAATGAGTTCAAGAGTTCTGTGAATGTGAATGTCGGACTCATAATGAACGCATACAATGTCGTTTTCGTCAAGGTTCATTCTTTCAATGAATTTAGAAGGCTCGTAAACCATCATATGAATATCAAGGGGAATGTCAGTCACCTTTTTTATTGCGTTTATCAAATCAAAACCAAGGGTGATATTGGGAACGAAGCTGCCGTCCATAATATCAATATGTAAATAATCAACCTTTGCCTTTTCAAGCTCTTTTATGGTTTTTTCCATATATAAAAGGTCGGCGCACATTAACGAGGGGGATAATAATTTTTTCATAATACATGCCTTTCGTAAAGGGATTAATGCTATGATTTTAACATAAGATATATACTGTGTCAATTAAGCAATGATTATCACAATTTTGATAATGATTTAACAAATCGGTAAAATGTGTAACTTTTCTGGTAATACTTTGTGCAATTTAATTTATTGACACGCTATATAGTATAATATATAATATACGATGGTAATTTATCGTGGGTGAGTTTGACCACGTATAGTTACAGTATTACGAAGAAATTTTTCTATCATAAGAAAGGTAGGTTTTTATAAAATGGCTTTTTCTATCAAAGGCATAAAAGTGCCTCACAGAAAAGATACAGCCGGTACACAGCCTGAAAGAATGGTTCCTCAGAATACCATTACTTTACCTATGGTTATGCATATCGGTGCACCTGCAGTTCCTGTTGTTAAAGCAGGGGACCACGTTGACGTAGGTACTTTGATTGCTGAAGCAGGAAAAGGGCTTTCGTCACCCATATACTCAGGTGTATCGGGTAGCGTAGCAGGTATTGCAGACGTTGTTATCTCAAACGGCAGAAAGGTTCCTGCAGTGAAGATAACTCCCGACGGCGAAATGACTGTTGCTGAGGGTATTGCAGCTCCTGTTATCAATGACAAGGCAAGCCTTATTGCCGCAATCAAAGAAAGCGGTGTTGTAGGTCTTGGTGGTGCAGGCTTCCCGACTTACGTTAAATTTGATACTGATAAAGAGATTGATTATCTCGTTATCAACTGCGCAGAGTGTGAACCCTATATCACAAGCGATACCTATACAATGCTCGAAAGAGCCGATGAAATGGCTTACGCTATTGACGTTATCCTTAAATATGTCAATATCAAAAACATAATTATCGGTATCGAAAAGAATAAGGGCAAAGCGATTGAAAAAATGAAAGAGCTTGCTTCCCGTAATGATAAAATATCTGTCAAAGTGCTTCCGTTGGTATATCCTACAGGCGGCGAAAAGGTTCTTGTTTACAAGACAACAGGCAGAATAATTAAAGAGGGTAAGCTTCCGGCAGACGTAGGATGTATCGTTTGCAACTGTACAACCCTTGCAGTTCTCGGTAGATTCTTTAAAACAGGTATGCCTCTTGTTGTGAAATGCATTACAGTTGACGGCAGTGCAATCAAGAGCCCCAAGAACGTTATAGCTCCTATCGGTACTGCTATTAAAGATGTTTTTGAATTTGCAGGCGGCTTTAAGAGCGAAGTCGGCAAGGTTCTCTACGGCGGACCTATGATGGGTATTGCAGTTCCTAGTATGGACGAGCCCGTTCTCAAACAGACCAACGCACTTCTTGCGTTCAATGAAAAGGATGCAAAGCTGGGCGAGGAAACTGCCTGTATCCAATGTGGTACTTGCGTAAGAAACTGTCCCTTTGGTATCAACGTTATAGAAATCGCAAGAGCTCACGATAAGGGCGAGTTCGATAAATTAGAAAAATACGGACTTGGTATTTGTATGGAATGTGGTTGTTGTGCTTACAACTGTCCCGCAAACCGTCCCCTTGTTCAGATGCATAAATTAGCAAAAAATTCACTTCGTGAGTGGAAAGAAAAGGAGGCTAAAGCATAATGGAAAATAAACTTCATGTTTCCGTGTCACCCCATATACGTCGAAAAAGAACCACAACGACGATTATGCTTGACGTTATAATTGCCCTTTTACCCACAACTATTGCAGGTATTGTGATTTTCGGCTTACGTGCTTTGGCTGTTATCGGTGTTTGTGTAGGTACAGCAGTTCTCAGTGAACTTATTTTCAATCTTATTTTAAAGAGAAAACAGACAATAAAGGATTTAAGTTGTGTTGTAACAGGCTTACTTCTTGCTTTGAACCTTCCTGCAAATGCTCCTTTGTGGCAGTGCGCAGTAGGCTCCGTGTTTGCAATAATCGTTGTTAAATGTCTTTTCGGCGGTATTGGTAAAAACGTAGTTAACCCCGCTATTACAGCACGTGTGTTTATGCTTGTGGCTTTTGGTTCGCTTGCAAAAACTGCCTTCCCTGTGGATGCTACGGCAGGTGCAACACCCCTTGTTAGTGAAACTGCTCCTGCATTCACAGACCTTTTACTCGGAACAACAGGCGGTTGCATCGGTGAAACCTGTGCTGTTGCATTACTTATTGGTGGTATTTACCTTCTTATCCGTAAGGTTATTTCCTGGCATATTCCTGTTGCCTTTATCGGAACTGTATTTATTTTCAGTTTCTTTGTAAAGGATTTCAGTGTGTCAGCGGCACTTATTCAGGTTCTTTCAGGTGGTCTTTTACTCGGTGCAATCTTTATGGCTACTGACTATACTACATCACCCGAAACTGCTCTCGGCAAAATTGTTTTTGGTGTAGGTGCAGGTGTGATTACGGCATTGATTCGTTTCTGGGGTATTTATCCCGAGGGTGTATCATTTGCAATTATCCTTATGAACATTCTCAACCCCTATATCTGTTCTCTTACTGCACGTAAGTTGTTTGGAGGAGGAAAGAAATGAAAAGTTATATAAAAAGCGTTATCGCATTAACCGTTATTTGTGCGGTTGTAGCGACACTTCTTGCAGTAACCAATTACGTAACTGCTCCTATAATTGAAGAAAATGCTTCTGCAGCGGCAAATGATGCTCTGTTGATAGTTTTACCCGAGGGTAAGGATTTTACACAGGTCGATTTATCTTCATATAAACTTCCCGCAACTGTAACCGAAGCCTATACGGAAGCAGGGGGCGGTTGTGTTGTAAAGCTTACTACTGCAGGTTACGGTCCTGATATGGTGATTATGTGCGGTATTAACGCCAATGGTGAAATTACGGGCGCTACATGTCTTTCAAGTAACGAAACACTTGGTGTTGAAAAAACATACGGCGACAACGTAAAGGGATACACCATTGATAATATTGACAGTGACCTTGATACTGTATCAGGTGCAACAATGACAACGGGTGCTTATAAAAACGCACTTAAAGATGCTCTTAACACAGCTATAATACTTGGTGGCGGTTCAGCAGATATCAGAACCGACGAAGAAATCCTTGCAGATAATCTCAAAGCCGCATTACCTTCTGCAGAAGGCAAGTTTACAAAATGGTTTATAACAGAGGCTCTTACAGATGTTTCTGCAGTTTACGTAGCAGATAATGGTACAGGCTATGTGTTCGTTTCCGGCGAAACCTTTATTGGGGTTGATAGCGAAGGTAATGTTTTAAGTGACGCTTCTGATGAAGTGAAGGCAGCTATGACTGCTAATGTTGAAGCTATTAAATCAAGCGAGCTCACAGCGCTTGATATTACAGGCTACGATGATATGCCCAAGGCTATTGATAAGGCATACAAGACCGCAAGCGGTAACTATGTGTTCGAGCTTCACGCATCCGGCTTCGGTAAAAAGGGTGAAACATATTGCAATCCCTCGGGCGAGTATATTTATGTTAAGGTTTGTATAACTGCCGATGGTACAATTCTTGCTTGTGAAACTGTTTCACAAAAGGAATCTGCAGGCTACGGCGATGCTTGTGCTAAGCCAGAGTTCTATTCACAGTTTAATGGCAAGGATGAAACCAACTATGGCGAAATCGACGCTATAAGCAGTGCAACAATAACAACCGAAGGCTACGTCAATGGTATAAAGAGAGCTTTTGAAGCCTATAAGATTCTGGAAGGAGTGGCATAAATATGAAAAATGGTAAATTATCAGTTCTCGTAAAAGGCATACTCCGCGAAAACCCTGTTTTCGTTCTTATCCTGGGTACTTGTCCTACACTCGCTACAACTACCACTGTAGTTGGTGCTCTTGCAATGGGTCTTGCCACAATGGCAGTTCTTATCTGCTCAAATATGGTAATATCTTTACTTCGTAAATTTATTCCCGACGTTGTACGTATTCCTTGCTATATCGTTGTTATTGCAGGCTTCGTTACAATTGTTCAGATGTTTATGCATGCATTCCTTCCCGAACTGTACGAGCTTTTAGGTGTTTATCTTGCACTTATTACAGTTAACTGTATAATCCTCGGCAGAGCAGAAATGTTTGCAAGTAAAAATAAAGTTCTTAACTCCGCCCTTGATGGTGTGGGTATGGGTATCGGCTTCACTTTAGCGCTTCTTTCCATGGCTACTATCCGTGAGGTTATCGGTGCAGGTACATTTGCAGGTATCGAAATTCCCTTTATGATTGACCACACAGTTGATATTTTCGTAAAAGCGCCCGGTGGTCTGATGGTTTACGGCTTCCTTATTGCAGTTGTAAACGTTATCACAAAGGGCAAGGTTATCAAGAAAAAAGAGTTTTCTTGTGCCGGTTGTCCTTCCGCAGGAGTTTGTAACGGCGGTTGCCAGAATAAAAAGGAGGGTGAATAATGGATTTCAAAGGTTTAATTATTATTCTTATGGGCTCCGTTCTTGTTAATAACTACGTTCTTAACAGATTCTTAGGTATTTGTCCCTTCTTAGGTGTTTCTAAAAAGCTTAATCAGGCAGTAGGTATGGGTGTTGCGGTTATTTTCGTTATGCTTATGGCTACAGCGGTTACATGGCCCATTCAGACGTTTATTCTTGAAAAATTCGGACTTGAATATACACAGACTATTGTGTTCATTCTTGTTATTGCTGCATTGGTTCAGTTTGTTGAAATTGTTCTTAAAAAGTTCATTCCCTCACTTCACAAGAGTCTTGGTGTTTACCTTCCTCTTATTACCACAAACTGTGCAGTGCTCGGTGTTACAATCAATAACATCACAGACGGCTACAACTTTGTTCAGTCAATGGTAAGTTCTTTGGGCTGCGGCCTTGGCTTTATGCTGGCAATGGTTATTTTCTCAGGTGTTCGTTCACGTATTGACGAAAGCAACATTCCCAATAGCTTCAGAGGTCTCCCTGTAACACTTATTGCAGCATCATTCGTTTCGTTGGCTTTCTTCGGCTTTGCCGGAATTATAGAAAACTTGTTCGCTTAAGGAGGATTTTGAAATGCCTGAAATGTTAACAGCTATTTTAACAGCCCTTCTTGTTGTGGCGGTTATAGGTATCATATTGGCTGTAGTTCTTGTGCTTGCATCACATTTCCTTAAAGTTGAAGAGGATGAAACTGCAGCTAAAGTAAGAGGATGTCTTCCCGGTGCAAACTGCGGTGCTTGTGGCTTCGCAGGCTGTGACAGCTACGCTGAAGCAGTAGCAAACGGTAAGGCAGAGCCCAACCTCTGTATCCCCGGTGGTGCGGGCGTTGTAGCTCAGATTGGTGAGGTTCTTGGTGTTTCGGTTTCTGCAGCAGAAGAAAAGGTTGCCTTTGTTTTCTGTAATGGTGATTGCGATGCAGTAGCAACGATGGATGTTGTTTATGATGGTGTTGAGGGTTGCAAAGCCTCAAAACTTGTTTATGGCGG
>JAZRFO010000137.1:0-13036 GCA_045643685.1 Acutalibacteraceae bacterium | reverse complement strand
CTTGAACCTGTAGGATATTCGTCACCGATATATGTAACATCGGGCAATGTTATGGTGCAAACTACGTCGCTACCAACTACACTGCAAGTAGCACTTTTTATATCGCTAATTGTAAGCTTACTTGACCAACCAAGGTTGTTTACAGGGAAATAAGAATAATGGCTATTGGAACGAGCCGCAACTGTTTTGGTCTGGGTCTGGGGTAAATAAGCATCAGCCGCCTGTTTTTTCATATCATTGAGCTGTGCTTTCATTTCATCGTTAAGTGCCATATTGTAAGGGAATGTATTCATAACCTTAACAATCTTGTCAACATATTTGTTAAACTCAAGGTTTGTAACGTTCATATCTGCGATAGGAGCGTTAGTAGTTGTAATTAAAATAGAGGGACACTGCATTGTTGCGGTTTTTTCAAAACCGGGACGAACAGTTTTAACACTATTGATTTTTTCGTTGAAAAGCGCAAGGGTTTCCGCTTCATTTAAAACAGGAACGATACCCGAAACAATTCTGAGTGCCTGCTGAGCATCTGCAACAGAAACCGAGCCGTCAAAATCAAGGTCATATTTAGCATCGTTTGCATCAGCAGTTATACCTGCCGCTGCTTTGAGGAACTCGGCTGCATCAAGGGTTGTGTATGCACCATCACCGTTTGAATCAATAAGTTGAATTTTCAACAAGCTTTTTTCAGCATCGGTAAGGATTGCACCATCATCCGCCGCAGACGCGGATATTGCAAAAATCCCTAACATAATACTTAGTGCGAGAATTATTGATAATGTCTTTTTCAATATTATCACCTTTCCTTTACTATTCGGACTATTATTTGAAATTGAACGCGGCTTTTAAGAACATCAACGTCTGCTGGACAATCTGTTCGTCACTCTCCGGCGCCTGCTGACCGGTGTAGATAAAGAATCGTTCCTGATAATAGGGGCACACAGCAGAAAACTGTAACATCATTAATATACTGTCGAGCAGAAAAGCGAAAAACGCAGGGTTTACATCCTTACGCACATCCCCTGTTTCCTGCGCCATACTAATGGCTCGGGTGTAAATGGAAGCGGAAACCGCCTCAATACGTTGGGAAAGTTCGTTTAAAAACTCCGTATTACCGCCCGTTGTCAAAGAGCAGTAAATTTTTACAATTTCCGGATGTTTACGGGAATAAACCAACAATTCGCGTATAATCTTTTCAGCTTTGAGAAGTATATCGTCTTCAGATGATGCCAATTCCAATAAGAAATTCTCCAGAGAAGATAACCCTTCCTGAACCACTGCCGTAAACAAAGCCTCTTTGTTTTCAAAGTACTTGTAAACCGCTCCAACGCTTATACCCGCTTTTCTTGCAATCTGCTGAATAGAGGTATTTTCAAAGCCATTGTCGGCAAACTCCGACCTTGCAACCGCGAGGATTCTTTTCTGTTTTTCAATAGGCAATTTTTCGAACGCAGCTTTATAAAGCTGAGCATTGGAATTAGTCATTATACACCTCTTGAACATAATTCTCCATAATCATGTATATGATAACACCTTCGCCCAAAAAAAGCAACAAAAACCCCTCCCAAAAATAGCAGGATTTTTTTGGTAAGTGTTTATAAATTTTATTCTATAGGGCATCCTCCGTCAAGCCTTCGGGAAATTATTTAAAATTTGTTTACGTTATATACATTTTTTCGACATTTATATTTATTAAATTAATATTGAAATCCCATTTACAATATTATATAATGTATGTGTATAACTCTATTTTGTCACAGGAGGTTTTTTAATGAACAAAACTCGTTTTACAACAAAAGTCCTGCTTTCGCTTCTTGTTGTTATGGTTGTTTTAGGTTCAGTTGCCGTTGTTGCCAACGCAGTGGATGCCTTCAAAAACTATAACCTTGCTTATGGTGAAATAGTTCCCACCGACGCAAAGCTTGAAGCGCAGAAATTCACCTACTCCCTCTATGGGGACTCGGATGATATTTACTTTATGCGAATAAGCAAGGGCAAAGAAAATGCTTTTTTTGCCGTTGAAATATATTCGGACAAGAATTATCAGACCCAGATAAGAAGCTATTCTAAAAATTATGACACTACACCCGGTAACAAGGCCCTCAAGGTCACATGGGATTTCAAGTCAATTCCCAGCGGTACTTATTACGGCAGGTGCTATACCTTTATTGAAGTTGACGGCGAAAAATCAATTGATACTTCTTCACTTAAAACCTTCACCATCAACGTAGACCGTATCAGCAAAAAGACCGTTGCCCTTAAGTCAATTGCAAACACCATCTCAGGTCCCAAAATCACCTGGACACCCTTCGCAACGGCTACTGAATACTACGTTTACAGACGTGCATCCAACGAAAAATCCTGGACACGTATTGCAACCCTCGGTGCTAACTCAAAAACACACACCGACAAAACTGCCAAAAGTGGCAAGACATACACTTACACTGTAAAATGTGCAGAAGGTAAATTTGTCAGCCTTTATGACAAAACAGGTCTTACAATCAAATACCTCGCTACTCCTGACGTTTCCGTAAGCGGTACCGGTGCTTCAGGAAATGCCAAAATCAGCTGGAAAGCAATCGGCGGTGCAGAGGGCTACTACGTTTACCGCAAGGGCGGTTCCCTGAGCGATTATGAATGGGTGCGTATTGCCAACATCAAAAATGGCAAAACTACATCTTACACAGACAAAAAAGCTACAAGTGTCGACTGGAAATACACCTACACAGTAAAGGCTTACAGCGGTAAATCCACAAGCTCATATAATCCTGACGGCATTGATTTTGATTATATCCCCGCACCTACCCTTACAAAGGCTACACCCGTCGTAGGCGGTATAAAAATCGAGTGGAAATGCACCAATACCAACGCAATAAAATATTCAGTTTACCGCAAAAATGGCACAAGCTGGGTAAATATCGGTACTACCACTGATAAATCCTTCGTGGACAAAGCTGCCGTTTCAGGAAAAACCTACACCTATACAGTTAAAGCACACTCAGACACAAACGCAGGTGCTTACGACAACAAGGGTATTACCGTAAAATATCTTGAAACACCAAATCTTGAACCTCTTACATTTGATTCCAATTATCGTGCAAAGGTACAATGGAGCAAGGTAACAGGTGCTACAGGTTACAAAGTTTATCGCAAAATAAATGATGCCGAAAAATGGACTCTTGTAGCTACTATCAAAAACGGAAGCACCGTAAAATATAACGATGCTTGTACTAAAACAAGCGGATATTCTTACACTTACACAGTACGTGCTTTTGATGCAAATAACGTTTTAAGTAGTTATTATTCTGAGGGCACAACCGGAATTTGCCTCGGAAAGCCCGATTTCACATCACAACAGATTATAACCGATGATGGTTCTCTTTGTATTGAAACATCTTGGGAAGCAATCAATGGTGCTACCAAATACAATGTTTACAGACGAATCCCCGGTGGCTCATGGACAAATATGGGTACCGTAACAGAAACCTCTTACCTCGACTATACAGTTGAATGCGGTGTTACTTACGAATATGCGGTTCGTTCATTTAATGACACAGGCGATAGCAGTACCTACAACGTAAAATCTGCCATTGCAGTTATCATTCCCACTCTTAACTCTGTAACTGTTACAGAAAACGGCACAGTGCTCACATGGGATGCAATTGAAAATGCAGAAATTTACACAATTTACCGCCGTGCAAAGGGTTCTGATACATTTGAAATCCTCGGCACATCGGAAACTAATGAATTTACAGATACTACCGAAGAGAGCAAATCCGAGCCCTTCTACTACACAGTTTCTGCTACGTTTGACGGAACTGAAAGTCAGTATCGCGACGGAATGGCAAACTTCATTGAAATCAACGTGACTGCAGATTATGTTGCAGCAACCGAAGAAACTGATGCTTATATTTCAGTTGATTTCGAATGTCCCGATGCTACTGCCGTTGAAGTTTACAAAGCAGTAAATGACGAAGAGCCCTTATTACTTGGAGCAATTTCAGGTGCATTTGCAGACAATGAAATTGAAGAAGGTAACACCTATACTTACACAGTTGTTGCCGTAGGCGAGGGTAAGGTTTCAAACTTCGAATCCGCAACCGCAAGATTCCCCTATCCCCCCATTGCAGACACTGTAATCTCTCAGTTCAACAGTTATTACAATGACAACCAGCCCTACGCAGAAATCACTTGGGGCAGCGTTGAATTTGCAGATGAATACGTGATTTTAAGAAAATATCAGAATGAAACAGAGTGGACAGAAATTGCCACTGTTGCTACACAGGAAGGTGTATTATCCTACACCTATACTGACACAGATATTTTAGCGGATGTTTATTACAATTACGCAGTTAAAGCGGTTTCAAACGACCCCGAAAGAGGTACATCAACCTCTGAGCCTGTTGAAATTTACATCCTCTCTCCCCTTGGTGCAGTTACAGGTCTTAAGATAGAAAATCCCGAAAAGACCGAGGACGGTAAAATCAAAGTCCTTGTTTCATGGGAGCCTACAGAATTTGCAGAAAATTACACCCTTTATCGTAAAACTGCAGATGGAGATTTCGAACACATCTGGACATATAATGCAGGTGCAACATTAGAATGTATTGACTATGTTGAACCCAATATCGAGTACACTTACCGTGTTGAGGCGAGCGCCACTGACAGAGAGTCTGCTTCAAACGAAGAGACTTTCTTTTACACTGAAACTCCAACAGAGCCCGAAGACCCCGAGGAACCCGTTGACCCCGACATTCCCGAAGAACCTGTTGAATATGTTACATTAGTAAATGGTGAGTACTATGCAGAGGGTAGCGACATTATCGCAACTAATGTTTTAGGATGCGAAGACCTTTCAATAATTGTTACCCCCAACGAAGGCTTCACTATTGAAGCAGTTAAAGCAAATTCTTATTACGGCACAGGTACCGAAATAAAGGTTCTTAAAGATGGCGAGATTGTAAAGACCTATTACCTCGTTATAAAAACTGACGTTAACGGTGATGGCGTTTGCGACGTTTTGGACTATCAGGAAATAGAAAAAAGCAATAGCGGTCTTACAGGACTTGATGATTTCGGTTTAATTGCAGGCGACTTAAATAACGACGGCAATATTGATAACATCGACTATGAGTTATTTGCTGAACTTTTAAACAATGATTAATCAAAACATAAAAAAATACACCCGTTCAGGTATTAAACCTGAACGGGTGTATTTTTTATTTAATCTTCATTTTCTTCTTTTACTTTTTTAATTACATCATCTGGAACTGCCTCTCCGTGTTTAACGAAGAGTATAAGAAGTATCGCCAAAGCGAACATTATGGGGCTGTATACAAAGAGCGACAGATACGAACCTGTAAACATACGAACCATACCATAAACAATGGGTGATGCAATCTGTGCAGAGAATGTTGCGGTGTAGTAGTAGCCTGTAAATGTACCAACCTTATTAATACCGCCAATTTCAAGAACAAGGGGTAATGTATTAACTGTAATAAGCATATTGGCGAAACCGCCGAATATAAGTGCTACCCAGATAATAGCCATACTACCTGTTATAACGTAAAGTAAGAACACAGTCATAAACACAATAAGACCAATGAGGATAGTCTTTTTTCTGCCCAATTTCTTACCCATTTTACCTGCGGGAATAGCGGCAGCAGCAGAACAAACAGCAAACAATGTTGTCATAATTGTTGCTTCACCTGTTGTCTTACCAAGAACCTCAGCTGCAAAAAGAGCAAAGAAGGTTGTAATTGCGTTTGTACCGCAGAAAAGGAAGAATAAACCGCCAAGCATACACACAAGGCTCTTTCTTTCGCCTTTTGAAAGTTTCTCTTTCTTTGCTTCAGCCTTTTCTGCTTTTTTAGCTTCTTTTTCAGCTTTAGCCTTAGCTCTTGCATCAGCTATCTGGTTTTGAGCCGCAATGGTTTCAAGTTTACTTGAGGGCTCTTTAACAAAGAAACGAATAACAAGCATGCCCACAATCATAACAACTGCACCAACAAGGAATACGAAGGGGAAGCTTGTTATCTGCTCATTTTCTGCTGTAACCTTAACACCTGTAATCAACAAATAAAGTGCCGATACAAGATAGCCCGCTGCAAGACCAACAACTGAACCAACACCACCCATAAGGTTGATAATAGCATTACCTTCACTTCTTAAGTGGGGAGGTGTAAGAGCGGGCATAAGTGCAACTGCCGGAGCTCTCCACAATGACATTGAGAAAACAAAAAGGATAATACAAACCATTGTTGCAGGAAGTGAATTTGTTAATGCAACTAACGGTATAATTGCAAACAATAACGCAGAAACGGGTGCACCGTAAACAACGAAGGGTCTGCGTTTGCCGAGCTTAGAACGGCAACGGTCTGAAAGCTTACCAAAGGTAGGTTGGAAGATAACACCGAAAATATTATCGAATGTCATAATAACACCGATAAACAACGGAACAAGGGTTATTCCCCCTGCGGCAGTACCAACATCCTGACCCTGTGTTTTTGCAAATTCTGCTAAAACAGGGAAAAGTTCATTTAATTTAGCACTAAGACCTGTAATCCAGACTGATTCTGTAAGTAATCTGTTAAGGATTTTTGTAATATAGGGGTCATAAATCGCCCATGCGATTGATGATGCAAGAAAAGCGAAACCTGTTAATATAGTATGTCCTACATGGAGTTTCCCGTTTTTCTCGCAAAAAAGGGTTTCTTTTGTCATAAGACTCTCTCCTTTACTTATTGTAAAGCAATATTTACAAAAATTATTCTAACACACAAATATTAAAAATCAATTAAAATAAAGAGCCTGAAATTATTTTTGGAACTTTCCATAAATAATACGGCTCTTTTTTGGTTATTAGTTAGATTTTTTAAGATTTATTGTTTACTTCTGTAGCTTTCTGCTTCCCAGTTTGCTATGAAATCGGTTAAGTCTGCACTCATTGGCTTAGCGCCACCGAAGTCACGGGCATAAACGGATATTTTCATAGCATCATTAGTAAGGGCGACGGCGTTTTCGCTACCCTTTTCGGAATAGTCCACGCCAAAAAGACCGCAATCTTTAACAAATATTACTTTGGGAAGAAAACCATTTTTTGCTTTATAATCTTCAACTGCACCCTTAATATCCTCTTTGTTTTCAATATAAATGGGATAAGGCTTACAGTAAACTACCTGGTCGGGGTTAAAAGGATAGTAAATCTTATCAAAAGATGCTTTATCCTTACTGTATTCAAGAGAAATCACGGAAGGCTCGTATGTTACAACGCTGTCTTCACCAAAAACTTCGGATATCTCATTGAATATGTCACGAGCCTTTTCACCGTCAAACTCACCCACGGAAAAATCCGCCTCGTTTGTTATTTCCTCACGGATTTTATCCATAACAAAGAAGAGCTTGTCACCAAGGCCCGGGGCAGTATCATCTGCCACGAAAATACCATGATTTGCAAGAAGTACAATATCCGCATCATTACCCGTTGCATTTTTGTACTCTGCAAGGGAATCGTAACAGATTTTTGCAAGGGTATAACCGGGTTTCACAGGGTCAATCCACAAAACTCTGTTACCGAAAAGTTTTTCAGCCGCTATTTTACCGTCATTGGAGCAAGTAACACCATTTATAAGAGCAGGATGTAAATGCAAAACAAATCTCTGAGGGAACAAACTGTGCAACGTTGTTTCAACGCTTGGGCGCTTATTCTCCGAACCGGGAAGTTTTGCTTCCATAATATCCTTAAGATAAGCCGCCTCACGCTCTTTATCGCCCTGGGGGTAAGATTTGGTGAAAATCTCGGCTATTTTACTACGGCTCATAGCCACAAAGCCTTCGGCGGTAATATCGCAAAGCTTCGTGCCTGAACCCTTTATATACATTATATCCCCGTCTTTTGCAGATGTATTACCGCCACCTACAAGGACAAGTTCCTCATTACTGCCGTAAAGATTGGAAAAACCAACAAGTTCATCAATTATCATAAAAACTTCCTCTATATATGATCGGGATATCTTTCAATGGTAATTTTGCCGTCCGCAACATGCATTTTTGCAATACGGGCATTTCTTCTGTCTCCGGGAAGACCATCTGCCTCGGCATTTCGTGCATGGTAAACGCAATAATATTCACCGTCAACCTTAATAACGCTATTATGACCTGTACCTTCTTCCCACTCGTTGCTTCTTAAAAGTGGTGCGTAAGTTTTATCATCGGGCATTTTTTTGAAGTCAACTTTTCTTAAATCCTGCTCGTCTGTTTTAGCGGCAGCGTAACCAACAAAGTAAGTTTCATCCTCGTAACGTCCGCCACTGTACATAAGATACTGCCACTCACCCTCTTTAAACCAGAACGCGCCCTCAAGAGTATGCCAATGCTGACCCTCTTTATATCTGTTACGGCAGAAAATTTCCTCATCAATGGACGGAAGAAGAACAACCTTGGGTTCACCCTCAAGGGTATAAGGGTCGCTCATTTTCTGCACAACAATATGGGTACCTATTCTTTCACCTTCAAAGGTGTTGGGTGAATAAAAGAGGAAAAGACCTGCATCAGTTTTAACAATATGGGAGTCAATACTAAAGGGTGGTGCAATCTGTCCTTTTAACTCAAAGGGTCCCATAGGATTATCGCCCTCTAAAACGTGCATTGCACCGTGGTGACCACCCTGATCAGGCTCTGCTTCATCAAGTTCAAAAGAAAAATACACATAGAATTTGCCGTCAAGACAAATAGCGGAGGGTGCCCAGAAATTCTTTCTATTGGGTATTGTGAAAATCTGCCCTTCAAACTTCCAGTCACCTAAAAGAGTGTCACAGGAATAACCGTAAAGACCTTCATCGCCCGTTGTGTAAATATAGTATTTACCATTATGCTCGAGAATATAAGGGTCTGCCTGACCGATATAATTATCTTTGTCTATTTTTAAAAGTTGCATTAATATCTCCTCTTTCCGGTGTTTCTTCCGCTTCTGCTTTTGTTCTTTTTGTTATTTCTGCCACGTTGATTTTCTTTTTGTTTTTTAGCCTGTTCGACCCTGTCTTTATAAGACGGTTTAACAAGGCATTTTTTGTCAAAACCTATTAAATCCTCACGGTGACACATTTTAAGTGCAGTTCTTACAAGGTCCGCATTCTTTGGATCCGCACATTGAAGCAAAGCTCTTTGCATACGCTTTTCTTCGGGGGTTTTTGGAACGTAAACCTTTTTCATTGTAAAGGGGTCAATTTCCGTATAGAACATAACCGTTGAAGCAGTACCGGGTGTGGGATAATAGTGCTGCACCTGCTCGGGATTATAGTGCCAACGTTTGATATATTCCGCAAGTTTCACCGCATCGGAAAGCTTACTTCCCGGGTGGCTTGACATAAGGTACGGCACAAGGTATTGCTCCATACCGAAACTTTTTGTAAGTTCAAAATATCTGTCCTTGAACTTCTCGTAAACCTTGAAATCGGGTTTACCCATAAGGCGTAACACATCCCCTGAACAATGCTCAGGAGCAACCTTCAACTGACCGCTAACGTGGTCTTTTACTAATTTTTTGAAGAATGCATTACCCGATGGTGATTTATCCGCACAAAGGTAATCGAACCTTATGCCCGAGCGAATAAAAACCTTTTTGATTTTCGGGATTTTTTCTATCTCTGAAAGAAGTTTTATATATTCACTGTGGTCTGCCTTAAGGTTTTTACAGGGTTCGGGTGCAAGGCATTTTTTATTAGGACAAACACCGCTTTCAAGTTGCTTATCACAAGCGGGATATCTGAAGTTTGCGGTAGGTCCGCCAACGTCGTTTATATAACCTTTAAAACCTTCCATTTCTGTGAGAAGTTTTGCTTCCTCAACTACACTTTCAATGCTTCTTGAGCGAACACTTCTGCCCTGATGGAATGCAAGAGCGCAGAAATTACAACCGCCAAAGCAACCTCGGTTATGAGTAAGTGAAAACTGAACCTCAGTTATAGCGGGAACTCCCCCATCCTTCTCGTAAACGGGGTGATATGTTCTCATAAAGGGAAGGTCGTAAACCTGGTCGAGTTCCTCCCTTTCAAGGGGTGGCATAGGGGGATTCTGCACAAGCATTTTATCCCCGTAATATTCCACAAGGGCTTTGCCATAACAACTATCCTGATTTTTATATTGCTCAGCAAAGGCTTTTGCGTAATATTCTTTATCCGTTTTTATTCTGTCGACATCCCACTCGCCCGTATAGTCATAGTGGATTTTATCGCCCCTGTTTCCGAGCCACACAGTACCCCTTACATCACGGATTTTATTTACGGGTACGCCTTTATCCAGAAGTTGTGCAATTTTCCTTATAATATTTTCGCCCATACCATAGGTAAGAATATCGGCACCCGAAGAAATCAGAAGACTTTCTAAAACTTCATCTTCCCAATAATCGTAGTGGGCAAATCGCCTTAAAGACGCTTCAAGACCGCCGATAATAATGGGCGAATCGGGGTAAGCTTCGCGGATAAGCTTACAATACACTTCCGTTGCCCTGTCGGGTCTTAAGCCGAATTTACCGCCGGGTGAGTAGTAGTCATAGTTTCTTTTTCTTTTGGCTACGGAATAGTGGGCAACCATGGAGTCAATATTACCTGCAGACACCATAAAACCCAGACGAGGTTTGCCGAAACGCTTGAAATCCTCGCAATTTTTAAAATTCGGTTGAGCAAGGAAGGCAACGTTGAAGCCCTGTGCTTCAAGGACACGGGTTATAATAGCCGCACCAAATGAGGGATGGTCCACGTATGCGTCACCGCACACATAGACAAAATCCACTTCTGCCCAGCCTCGTTCTTCTACCTCTTTTAAATTTATGGGTAAAAAGCGTTCACCTTTCATTTATCAATCTCACCTGTTATTTATTTTATCAATCAAAGAGGGAATTTCCTCAACAGTTTCAACCTGTAATTGGGGTTTCTCTATTTCGGGGAATATCCACGTACCAGTGGTTTTAACCCATACAGGAACGAATCCCGCATTTCTTGAACCCTCAATATCATTAAGGGGATGGTCCCCTATATACATCATTTCGTCAGGGTTAAGACCCATTTTCTCCGCCATCATAAGAAAAATTCTCTTATCGGGCTTTTCGTAAGGGGTTTCACCACTGACAATTATCTCATCAAAAAGGTCGGTAAGCTCCAACATCCTGAGTTTATCATACTGTAAAGGGGCTTTACCGTTGGTAATAAGACCAACTTTATAGCCTTTGTCCCGTAATTCTTTAAGCACACCTATGGAAAAATCGTATTTTACCGCAATATGCTTAAAATGACGTAAAACAATTTCTGTATATTCCTCAAAAGAAGGTTTAGTTCTGAAAATTTCTTTGCTTATAAGGTGGTTATAAATCCCCTGCCAACCCTTATGGACAAAATGCTTATCACCGTAGGAGAGTTCCTGAATAAAATATTCATCTGTGATACCATCATTAAGGTCAAAATGCTTTCTTAACTGTGGCACAAGCACCTTTATAGTTCCATATCTGTCAAAAAGTGTATGGTCCAAGTCAAAAACTGCCGCCTTTATCACAGTATATACTCCCCTTTCAAAACCCAACATATAAAAATTATAACATATAAATTATATTTATTTCAACAAATATAGACATAAAAATTCTCTTTGTGAAGTTTTTTCACAAAGAGAATTACTTAATACCTTAAAGTTTTCAAATACACTTTGATTTCGGAAGAAATGCGGTAACTTTCACAGGCTTTCGATATAGTTTTGTTGTGAGTCCATTTATCAAGACTGTTATTTTCAAGGAATTTCACGCACACATCATATTGCTTTGAAAGAGCCGTTGCAAAATACCACGCACGCATCATATTAACATAGTATTCTTCACTTTTCACATCCGCGACCCTTTGAGCAAAAGAAACATCAAAATCTTCGTCCAGATAATACTGCATAAGGCATTTTATACCGAAACGAATTGTGTATGTTTTACCCGAATTTATCCATTTATCAATTTCGTTGAGTAACTCTTTTTTATACTTTTTAAAAATCTTAGGCGAAAGCATATCGCAGGTTGCCCAATTGTCAACGTAGGGCAAAAAAGCATTGATTTTTTTAACCAACCCGTCATAATCCTTTTCCTGTTCAATAATAAAAGCGTGAAGATTATTTTCCTCATAATATTTATGGGGTAAATCCGCCAGAAAATCTTCAAAAGAGTGGTTTTTATATAAATCTTTTGCGTATTTTCTTAAAACAGGCACCCGTATTCCTATTATATTATCGGGGTCAATAGTGGGCATAAGGGCAGAGTGAAACTTTTTGTATTCCAAATCTTCCATAGACAGTAACTTTGTCCTGATATCATTTGTCATAAAATCACCGTGTTTATGATACTATTTTATTTTTGGTTTTGCAACTGCTTAACTTATAATCGGCCCCCCCCCGAAACTTTGCATTTTGAATTCTGCATTTATAAAGCCCCTTGCCGTAGCAAGGAGCTTTTTTCATAATATTTATCTTTTATTGCAAGACCTTTGGTGTTGTGAGCACTTGTGGAAGTTCCGTAGTAGGCTTTCACTGTGTAAGTGTAAGTTACGCCTTTTTTAGCGGTTTTATCAAGGTAAGAAACCTTGGTATTTCCTTTTACAGTAGCAAGTTTTGTCCAGCCGCCTGAACCTGTTTTACGGTATACAATATAACCTGTAGCACCCGTTACCTTGTTCCACTTAAAGGTAACTCCACTCTTTGCACTTGTTACGCTCTTAAGTGTAGGTGTAGTAAGTCTTCTTACTGCAACACCACTTGTGTTATATGCTGAGAAGTATGAGCTATAATATGCCTTTACAGTGTACTTGTATGTTACACCTGCTTTTGCAGTTTTATCGGTAAAGGATGTGCTTTTGGTTTTGCCGAGGTTCTGCCAACCGCCGTTACCTGTTTTGCGGTAAACGATGTAGCCTGTGGCACCTGCTACCTTACCCCACTTAACTGTTACGCCTGCATTTGCATTAGCAGTTGTAACTGTAGGTGTTGAAAGGAAGTAAGTCTTAATACCAGAAGTATT